>NZ_JANSHP010000020.1:0-19596 GCF_047502605.1 Synechococcus sp. RC10A2 | reverse complement strand
ATCCTCCAGCCCGCCAAGCTGCGCTGTGGCGGGAGTACCCCAGAGGTTCTGATGGACGCAAGCCAACCGCTCGCTTGAGAATACCCGCCTGGTGCTCTGGTACAGCTTTGGCTGCAACCATTTCCCCCGCACCGAAGACTGGCCGGTGATGCCGGTTAGCTACATCGGCTTTCTGCTCAAGCCGTTGGGCTTCTTCGAGTGCAACCCGGCCCTGGATGTGCCTCCTCCCCCCCCCAAAGAGCAAAAGCTGCTGTAGCTCATAGCTGCAGGGCTTGCCAGTTGGGCTAATCTTCCCCTTCTAGGATGCGGGGCACCTTGAAGAACATGTCAGCGCGGTCGGGAGCGTTGGCCAGGATCCCTTCGATATTGGGGTAGGGCTCCACTTGGTCGGGGCGAGTGGGCAGCTCCGCATCCAGCACATGAAAGGTGGGCTCTACCCCTTCCGTATCCAGTTCTTTCAGTTGCTCCACGTAGGCCAAGATATCGGCCAGTTGCTCGGTAAACTGGATTTCCTCTTCTTCCGTAAGCTCCAGCCGCGCCAGGTGGGCAACATGTTGCACCTCTTCTCGTGTCAGCATCCTTCCTTTCCGCCAGCAGGTTTGACTTCTGGTCAATCTAGCTGAACTGGGGTACTTGGGGGAAGACTCAATACAGCTCCAGGTTGGCGCGTCCCGTGGTCTTGAGCCAGTTTTGCGCCTCGATGTAGTTGTTGGGGGCAATGCGAATGGCGCGGATCCAGTATTGAGCCGCCTCATCGAACAGGGCCTCTGCCGTCTCCTCATCCCCGGCCTGCAGGCTCTGCTCGCCCTTGTGGTGCAGCAAGACGGCAATGTTGTTTAGGGCAGAACAGAGGCGGGGGTTCAGCTCCAGGGCCTGGTGGTAGTACTCCAGGGCTTTGTCCAGTTCGCCATTGCTCTGGTAGATCAGGCCCATGTTGTAGAGGATGTAGCTGCGGTCTTCGTCGTCTTGCTCCAGGGCCAGGGCTTCTCGGTAGTTTTCTAGAGCCTCGGCATATTCTCCCTCGCTCTGGGCCGCCATGCCGTCCCGGTAGTAGGCAAAGGCCTTCTTCTGCTCAGGACTCACCCCCGGCATCAGCTTCAGGATCAGGTCAGCCATGACGGTGAAGGTTTTGTCGATGAAGTTGTCGTTCTTCATGCTGCGCGGCATGATTGACCCCCTTAGAGCGCAGGACAGGGTATCTCTTCTTTGGGTTGTAGCATGCCTATGGGATCCCGTGCGTGGCCTCAAGCCGGATGCTGGCCGGGGCGAGAAGAAGCTGAGGGGCGCTTGCGCAGGCGTACAGGATGCCACTGCACGGTTTCGCCAGGGGAGACCTCCACCTCACAGGCCGTGTCGATGAGCCGTTGCGCCTGGGCTTGAGGGGTGGGATAGCGGGCCAGATCTGCATCCACCAGATGGGGGTGCTCCTGCAACAGCCGCACAAGGAACTCCTGCAATTCCTCGGGGGTGAGAAATTGCTCTGGCAGGCCCGGGATCAGCAGCACGTAGTGGTTGGCAGCACGCAGCAGTTCTGGCTCCGGGTCTGCCATGGTTTCGGGTTGCTGTCTTTCTTCCCTCATAAACCAACGGGTTGCGGCTCTCTTGATATCCTGAACAAAGACTTTCTTGGTTCTCGTCCTCCCTCTTGTTGGCGTTTGAGATCGCTTTTCCTATGGCCAAGCCGCGCACGCTTTCTGGAATCCAGCCCTCCGGCGAGTTGCACCTGGGCAATTACTTGGGGGCCATTAAAAACTGGGTGGCCGAGCAGGAGCGCTACGAGAACTTCTTCTGCATTGTGGATCAACATGCCATTACTGTGCCCCAGGATCCCAAGCTGCTGAGGGAGCGCACCCGTTCTTTGTTTGCTCTCTACCTGGCCTGTGGCCTCAGCCTGGAGCACTGTGTGCTGTTTGTGCAGTCCCACGTGCCCGCCCACACGGAGCTGGCCTGGCTGTTCACCACCATCACCCCTATGAACTGGGCGGAGCGCATGATCCAGTACAAGGAAAAAAAAGAGAAGCAGGGAGAGGAAACGAGTGTTGGCCTGTTCAGCTACCCGATTTTG
Organism: Synechococcus sp. RC10A2; assembly: GCF_047502605.1. NCBI lineage: Bacteria > Bacillati > Cyanobacteriota > Cyanophyceae > Synechococcales > Synechococcaceae > Synechococcus > Synechococcus sp. RC10A2. The sequence continues at coordinate 17,531 of NZ_JANSHP010000020.1, read as the reverse complement.
CAGGCAGCGGATATTCTCCTCTACCAGCCCAAGTATGTGCCGGTAGGGGAGGATCAGCGGCAGCACATCGAGCTGTGTCGGGACATTGCCCGCCGCTTTAACGACCGCTTTGGGGAGGTGTTTGTGATCCCAGAGGCGCTGATTCGCCCGCAGGGGGCGCGGATCATGAGCTTGACCGATGGCACCCGCAAAATGTCTAAGTCGGATCCCTCGGATTTCAGCCGCATTCACTTGCTAGACGACCCCGACACGATCCGCAAGAAGATCCAAAAATGCAAGACCGACTCGATTCGGGGCATTGCCTTCGACGACCCGGCACGCCCGGAGGCCCACAATTTGCTGACGATCTACATGCTCACCTCCGGCAAAAGCAAGGAGGAGGTGGCGGCTGAGTGCGCCGAGATGGGATGGGGACAGTTCAAGCCCCTCCTCGCCGACAGCATTATCGCCACCCTGGAGCCCATTCAAAAGCGCTACCAGGAGCTCTCGAGTGACCCCGACTACCTCCACGGGCTGATGCGGGAAAATGCCGCCAAGGCCCGTGCCGTGGCCGAGCAAACCCTCCAAAAAGCGCGGGATGCCATGGGGTTTCTGCCCCCCTAGGAGAAGGCTCCCTTAGTCGGGTCGGCCATCGCGGATCTCGACGGTGCTGAACTCCAGGCCCAGCTCCGAGAGGATCCCTGGCCAGGCCAGGCGCAGGCGCTCCTGCCACTCCTGCCGGTGGTTGATGACATACACGCAGACCAGGGTAATGCCCACTCCCACCCATTGCACCGGCGTCAGGGTCTCGCCCAGGAAGGTACTGCCGAAGAGGAGGGCAAAGATGGGGGTGAGAAACGTGAGGGAGCTGAATTCGGTGAGATTTTCCTGAGAGGCGAAGTAGAAGAAGAGGGCGTAGGCCACGGCGCTCCCCATCACCGAAGCGTAGAGCAGGCCCAGCCAGTGGGCGCCGCTCAGGTGCTGCCATTGCTCGCTTTCTGTTAGCGCCGAGAGCAGGATCAAGGGCAGGCTGCCCAATACCATGTGCCAGCCTGTCGCCAACACCGGATCCGCCACCTCCGCCACCTTCGGCATCATCACGGTGCCAATGGCCATCGACAGGGAAGCCAGCAACATCCAGACCACGCCGGCCCCCACCTGCAGGGATCCTTCCCCGCCGAGGCCGATAAGGCTGATACCGACCACGCCCAGCCCCAGACTCAGCCAGCCCAGGGATCCCATCCGCTCCCGGTAAAACCAGGTGGTCATCAGGGCCACCGCCAGCGGCTGCGAGTCGATCAGCACGGATCCCAGCCCGGCGCCGGTCTCTCTCAACCCTTGCGCCAAAAATCCCTGAAAACAGGTGCCGTCCACCAGGGCAAAGGCCAAGACCCACAGCCACCCCCGCAGCCCCTGGGGATGCCAGGGCTGAGAGGCCGCAGAGGCCCGCCCTTGCCAAAGCCGAAAGGCTAAAACCAGGATCCCGGCTGGCAACAGCCGCAGAATGGCCATGAAGAGAGGAGTGGTCTCGGAGAGGGCATCTCGCATGGCCACCATCGCCGAGCCCCACAGGAAAAAAGGGGCGATCATCAACAGGCGTTGCCAGATAGGCTGAGGAAACAGGCCAGATTGCGCCATAGGTGCTTCCAACTCGCAGACAGAAATCAACCCTATGTTAAGCGCTGCGGCAGTTCGGTTACAAATCTTAATTACTGATCAATGACTGATGGGTGATGGGCAGCATGGGATCCCTGGAGGGCTTTCTCAACCTGGATAAGCCGGCCGGGCTCACCTCCCACGACTGTGTGGCGGTGGTGCGGCGGGTCTTGCGCACCCGCCAGGTGGGGCATGGCGGCACTTTGGATCCGGCGGCAACGGGAGTTCTGCCCATTGCCGTGGGGCGGGCGACGCGCTTTTTGGCGTTTTTGTCGGGGGACAAGGTCTATCGGGCCACCTTTCGCTTTGGGCAGCGCAGCGACACCGACGATGCCGAGGGGCAGATCCAGGTGGGATCCCCTTGTCCGGAGCTGAGCCGCGAGCAGGTGGAGGAATGTCTGCGGGAGTTTGTCGGCGAGATCTGGCAGGTGCCGCCTCTTTACAGCGCCATCAAGCGGCAGGGGAAAAAGCTCTACGAGCTGGCCCGGGCCGGGGCAGAGGCGGCAGAACTGGGGCTGGAGCCGCGGAGAGTAGTGATTCGACACCTGCAGATCTTGGGCTGGCGCTCTGGCGAGTTCCCGGAAGTGGATCTGGAGATCGCCTGTGGCCCCGGCACCTACATCCGCGCCCTCGCCCGCGACGTGGGGGAGAAATTGGGCTGCGGAGGCTTGATGAGCCGCCTGCGACGGCTGCAAAGTGGCCCTTTTCGCAGCGAAGAGAGCCTGCCCCTGGAGCAGTGGCAGGGATCCGCCGATCCCGCTGCTGCCCTGTTGCCGATTGAGTGGGGATTTCGCAGTTGGAACTCAGTATTCTTATCTCCGGCTGAGGCGCAGCGCTGGCGACAAGGTCAGGCCATTCCTCTGGATCCGGCTCAGGCCACTGCCGAGACCCTGCGGGTCATGAGCGGAGAGGGAGAATTTTTGGGCTTGGGGCACAGCCAAGCAGGTCAGCTCAAGCCGCTGCGGGTGTTGCTGCCGGATCCCTAGAGCGTTGCAGAAAAGTTACATTTTCGTAACAACATCTGCCATTGGCTGAGGAGAAGGCGGGAAAGAACCCCCCGCATGCTAAACTTCTGGGGGCAAGCGGGGAGCTCGGAGCGCTGCCGGTGTTGGGCTCTGGCTCGATTTTCCAAGGTTGGCCTTTGGACGTTGCCGGCAAAATTCTCATCTCAAGCTACTTTATACATACATAGAGTTACAGGAAGGGAGTTGGGGATATGCGGGATGCCGTAACCACACTGATCAAAACCTATGACCTGGCCGGCCGCTACTTGGATCGGAATGCCATGGACGCGCTCAAGGCCTTTTACGATTCGGGTCTGCGGCGCATCCAGGCCGTGCAGGTGATTAACCTCAACTCGGTGGACATTGTCAAGACGGCTGCTGCGGCCATGTTTGCCCAGGTGCCGGATCTAATCCGTCCGGGCGGCAACGCCTATACCACCCGCCGCTACGCCACCTGTTTGCGGGATATGGACTACTTCCTGCGCTACGCTTCCTACGCCCTGGTGGCCGCTGATACCAGCATCTTGGACGAGCGCGTCCTGGCTGGTCTGCGGGAAACCTACAACTCCCTGGGGGTGCCGATTGCCCCGACAGTGATCGGGATCCAGAACATGAAGCAGCGCACCCTGGAGCTGCTCGGCTCCGACGAGGATTACAGCTTTGTGGCCGAGCCCTTCGATTACATGAGCGCTAAACTCAGCGAAACCGACATCTAACCTACTCGTCGGCGTAGGGATTGGCCGGCACCGGTATTGGCTCCACCTGATCGGCCAGGATCACCAACTGAGGCTGGCCATCCCGTTGCTCCACGGCCATCCGCCCTTCCAGACGCAGCCAACTGTCCGGAGCCAGTTCCTCCGAGCGGGGCCAGCGCACCGGCAAGCCGACCGGGTAGGCATCGGCAGCGCAGCAACTCACCAAAAAGCGAGCGATGACAAAGTGGTCAGGTTGCTCGTCAGGAACGACGAACCCCTGCACCTGCACCGGCTGGCCTTCATAGGTATAGGGATCCGGGTAGACATCCAGGGTGCGCACCCAGTCCAGCAGGGTGCGCTGGCGTGGATCAATCTTGGGACGAAAAGCCTGCGGCTGGCTGCGAGAGGCACCCAAATAGGGAGATACCCCCCGGTTGAGGGCCGTCTGGCTGGAGAGGGGACGGGGCTCGACCCAAAACCCCAGCAGCGCCGTCAGGATCAAGAGCGCCGCCCCCAGGCGCGACCCCAACAGGGAGACATGGCTTTCCGAGGGCGCGACTTTGGCCCCCCGCCACCGGCCAATCCCCAGGCCCAGCAGGCACAGGCCGGCCAGCAGAGCCACGTTTACATAGGCGGGGTTAATCAACAGCAGCAGGGTGCCCCGCCAGCGGTAGACGATGAGCAGGCTCCCCAGGAGCATCAGCCCAGCAGCATCCCAATAGGCTGGGTTACCCCAGCCGAGCCAGGAGCGCGATCCCAGGCCAGCTCTAGTTGCTTTTGACCGTGCCTTGCCGCCGAGAGAGCCAGAACCACCTGCGGGCATGGGCTACCGCTTGCCTCCACAACTCCGAAGCTTAGTTTAGGGCAAGGGATCCCTGGAGCGGTTCTCTTGGCTTATGCTACTAACCATTGTTCAGAGACCCCCTTGCCGGTGTATCCTCAGGAGCGCGGCGGCAATCGCGGGGCAGCAAGTCGAGCAAACCGAGCCTGAACACTTGAGAAGATGAAAGCCATCCTCATGAGCGTGCCGGGTGGGCCGGAGGTTTTGCAACTGCAGGAGGTGCCCGACCCGCAGATTCGCGGCGAGCGGGAGCTGCGTGTCCGCCTCAAGGCCGCCGGCGTCAACCCCATCGACACCAAGCTGCGGCGGCGAGGCACCTTCTACCCCGAGGAGATGCCGGCCATTTTGGGATGCGATGGCGCCGGCGTTGTAGAAGCCGTGGGATCTGGGGTCAGGCAGTTTCGGGTTGGGGACGAAGTTTACTTCTGCCACGGCGGCCTGGGCAGAGAGGCGGGGAACTACGCCGAGCTAATCGTGGTCGATGAGCGCTTCGTCGCTCCCAAGCCCAGAACCCTCAGCTTTGCCGAGGCTGCCGCCGCTCCCCTGGTGCTGATCACCGCCTGGGAAGCCCTCTACGACCGGGGACGGCTGCAGGCCGGCCAAAAGGTGCTCATCCACGCCGGGGCAGGGGGTGTTGGCCATGTGGCCGTCCAACTGGCCCGTCTGCGGGGATGCCAAGTGGCTACCACCGTGAGCACGCCGGAAAAGGCCGAGTTTGTCCGTTTGCTGGGGGCCAGCTTGCCCATCTTCTATCGCCAGACCGACTTTGTGCGGGCCGTTCTGGATTGGACGGAGGAGGAGGGAGTGGATCTTGCTCTCGATACCCTTGGCGGCCCAGTGCTGGAGCAGACCTTCCCTGCCGTGCGCGTGTACGGCGATCTCGTGACCCTGCTGGCGCCAGCTCCAGAGACCGATTGGCGGGTGGCCCGCGACCGCAACTTGCGAGTGAGCTTTGAGCTGATGCTCACCCCTATGCTGAAGAACCTCATCGTTGCTCGGCAAAACCAGGCGGAGATCCTCCGGCAGTGCGCCCGCCTCATCGACCAGGGCCAACTGCGCATCCGGCTCAGCCACACCTTTCCCCTGGCCGAAGCGGCTGCCGCTCACCGGCTGCTGGAACAGGGATCCGTTTTGGGCAAAATTGCCTTAACCATCTCCGACTAGGCATGCTGGAGGAGGCCCTGCCCAGATCCGAGTCTATGGCCGCTCCCCTCACCCCTCACCTGTTGGAGAACGAGAGCTTCTACGAGAATGCCCTCTGCTGGCTAGGGCGACCGCAGACGGCCTATCGGCTGCTGAGCGAGGCGGTTTTTCCGGCCATCTCCTCTTGGGTGCGGGGAGAGGTGGACAGCTACTCCTTCAATCACTGGCAGCCGGAGGACGTGCGCACCTTTCTCTACCCGGTGGTGGCTCTGGGAGACCAGGAGACCCTTGTTCTCGCCAGCGAGGCCCTGCTCCTCTGCGGCAGTGGCAACTACTACAACCCCTGTGACTTGGCCATTGTGGTCTTCGTGCAGCAGCCCCAAGAGCTGTTCAGCCAACTGATGCAGCGCATCCGCCGCGCCGAGGCCATCATCACCCGCGGGCCGGAGGTGCGCATGCTCTCTGAACAGGTGAGCCTGGCCAAGCGGGGGCGAGACTACATCAACACTAAGTATCTGGTCTGGCCCTACGCCCTCTCTGCTGCCGCTCAAGATACTTTGGTTAAACAGGGGATCAGCATTATCCGTCTTTCACCGCAAGCGGCCGCCCTGCCCTTGGGAGACTAAGCTGAGGGCAATTTGGAGGAAAATGGGGATCCCTGACTTTTCCGTCTCCATCTTTATGGCCGATGCCCACCTGCCGCCGCTAATCCAAGCGATGTTGGATCCGGGGTTTTACCCCCATCCGGTGCGGGAGCCGATTCAGCTCGTCCAAACCCACATTTCCTACATTTTCTTGACAGGGAACTACGCCTATAAGGTGAAGAAGCCTCTGGATTTTGGCTTTTTGAATTTCACCACCCTGGAGCGGCGACGCTACTTTTGTCAAGAAGAGCTGCGCCTGAACCAGCGCGGAGCGCCAGGGCTTTATCTACAGGTGTTGCCCATTGTGCAAGCCGAGGGCCGGTTTCAGCTTGACGGCAGTGGCGAGCCCGTGGAGTACACCCTCAAAATGCGGCAGTTTCCTCAAGAGCAACTCTTTAGCAACCTCCTCGAGCGGGGGGAGCTGACGCCACTCTTAATGGAGGAGCTAGGACGGGTGGTGGCGGCCTTTCACGCCCAGGCGGAGACCAACGACTACATCCGCAGCTTTGGCCGGCCAGAGCAGGTGCGGCAGGCTTTCGACGAGAATTACGCCCAAACCCAGCGCTACATTGGCGGCCCTCAGACGGCAGATCAATATCGGGAGACCCAAGCCTACACGGATCGCTTTTTTGCCGAGCGACAGGAGCTGTTTTACCAGAGAATTGAGCAAGACCGCATCCGCGAAGGCCACGGGGATCTGCATCTTGGCAACCTCTGTTGGTGGGAAGGCCAGATCTTGCTGTTTGATTGCATTGAGTTCAACGAGGCCTTCCGCTTTGTGGATACGATGTACGACGTATCCTATGCAGTGATGGATCTGGATGCCCGCCATCGCCCCGATCTGGGCAACGCCTATTTGAACAGCTATCTGGAAGAGACAGGCGATTGGGAAGGACTCAAGATCTTGCCCATTTACCTCAATCGCCAGGCCTACGTGCGGGCCAAGGTCACCTCTTTTTTGCTAGACGATCCTGCCGCCTCGGAAGCTGCCAAAGCCAATGCCTTCCACACTGCCGCCCGCTACTACCGACTGGCCTGGGAATACACGCTGCCCAAACAGGGGCAGTTGTTTCTGATGGCCGGCCTGTCGGGAGCGGGCAAAAGCACGGTGGCCCGCCACCTGGCCCGACAGCGAGGGGCCATCCACATCCGCTCCGACGCCGTGCGCAAGCATTTGGCTGGGATCCCTCTGCGGCAGCGAGGGGGGCCAGAGGTGTATACGCCCGAGATGACCGACAGGACTTATCGCCGCCTGGTGCAATTGGGAGTGGAGTTGGCCCGGGAAGGTTACAGCGTGATTCTGGACGCCAAGTTTGACCGGCAAGCGCTGCGGGGCATGGCAATTGAACAAGCCCAACGGTGCCGGATCCCGTTGTGCATCCTCTACTGCCACGCCCCTGAACCTGTCCTCCGCGAGCGGCTGCAACGGCGAACGCTCCCTGCTTCGAGCCTGGGTGAGCCGCTGAACCTCGCCGACATTGCCGATGCCACCGCCGATCTCCTTGCCCAGCAGCAGGCGCAGTGGCAGGATTTTTCCGAGGGGGAGCGGCGCTTGCTGCAGGTTTTGGATACCAGCCAAGATTGGCAAGCGCAACTGCAGCAGATCTAGGTCTCGACTCCAACTGACCAAGGTTACCGGCAAAGCGCATGCTGCCGTTTCCGGGTTAGAGGCTGACCGCAGCCCCTGCTGATCTCAGGCGGCGGTCAGGTGAAGAGTTTTTCTCTGGGAAGAGAGTTGGGCAAGAATCGAGGCGGTGCAGGAGGAGACCCCAGTGAGCGAGGTAACGGCTGAAGATTTACGCCTGATGTTTCTGTTTGAAGGCTTTTCCCCTGAGGTGCTCGAGCCGCTGGCCCGCCAGATGTTGCTGCGCTCCCACCCTGTTAACCAGGCCATCCTGCTACAGAACGACTGGGGCAACGCCGTCTATTTCATCCTGGAGGGTTGGGTCAAGATTCGCACTCACGATCTGGAGGGCCGGGAGGTTACCCTCACCATTCTTGGCCCAGGGGAGATCTTCGGGGAAATGGCCGCCTTGGACGAGGCGCCCCGTTCCAGCGATGTGATTGCCCTGACAGCCACCAAGGTCTGCTCTCTGTCGGCCCAGAACTTTCTGGCCCTTTTGGCTGCCGATGCGCAGGTTGCCATCCGCCTTGCCCAGCTCTTGTCGCGACGTTTACGGCAGATCAACCGTCGCCTGCAATTGCGGGAGGCCAGCAGCGTCGCTCGCGTCGCCGATATCCTGCTCTTCTTGGCGGAGTCCCGCGGGCGGGTCGGTTGCAAGGGGGTAGAAATTCCCAATTTGCCCCACCGGGAGCTGAGCAGCTTGAGTGGCCTGGCCCGGGAAACGGTTACCCGTGTCTTGTCTAAGCTGGAGCAGGAGGAGCTGATCCGCCGGGATCGGCAGCGGGACATCCTCTGCATCCCCCAGATGGATGCCCTGGAAAAGCTAATTGGCTAAAGCGAGGGTTGCCACCTGTTGCCAAAAGCCCTCTTGGCATTCTAAAATGATAGTCCCAGAGCCGGGATAGCTCAGTTGGTAGAGCAGAGGACTGAAAATCCTCGTGTCACCAGTTCGAGTCTGGTTCCTGGCATCTGCCAATAACAGGTCAAGATGGGCTCAGGGCTGCAACCTGAGCCTTTTTGTTGCCGGGAATTCCCAGTTCTTGCCTTTTGCGAAACCGCTTCTGCCGGCTCTATGGCAAAAATTAGTTCTCGCGGCGCACAGCGCTCTCGTGCCACCTGCCCAGTATCTTGTCCGACAAAGCGCTCAAGGCCACAAAGATCAGGATCCCTAGGCCGGTAACCAGCACCAAGGCGGCAAACATGCGAGGCACCTGCAAATTAAAGCTGGAGATCAAGATTTGGTAGGCGATCCCGGCCCGTTGCCCACCGGTGCCGGCGACAAACTCCGCCACCACGGCCCCGATCAAAGAAAGGCCGCCGCTAATGCGCAGACCTCCCAGGAAGTAGGGCAGGGCACTGGGCAGACGCAAGTAGATCAAGGTTTGCCAGCGATTGGCCTTGTACAGTTGAAACAGGTTGAGCAGGTTGTGATCGACACTGTTTAATCCCAGGGTGGTGTTGGAGATAATGGGGAAAAAGGCGACAATCCAAGCGCAAACCACCATCGCAGCAAAGGTGTTGTTGCGCAGCCAGATGATGATCAACGGCGCGATGGAAACGATGGGTGTTGTTTGCAAAATCACCGCATAGGGAAAGAGGCTGCGCTCAATCCATTTGCTCTGGGCAAACAAAATCGCCAGCAAAAGCCCCGAGACTGTGGCCAAAAGGAACGCCACCACCGTAATTTGTAGGGTGATCAAAAGGGAAGGGAAAAGGGATCCCCACTCCCGCACCAGGGTTTGCGCCACCAAAATCGGCCCCGGCAATAGATAGGGAGGCACCCCCGTCAGCCGCACGGCCACTTCCCAGCCCACCAGAAAAAGGATCCCGACGATCCCAGGGGCAATCACGTCCAGGTTGAACCACTTGCGCAGATCCAACCCTTGCCCAGAGGTCGGCGGCGCAGAGCCAGGTACCTTAGCCGCATCGGTGGGTTGGGGCCTGAGTTGTTCTTCCACCGCGCTGCTCAGCCGAGGCAGCTCCCCATCCAGCCAGAGCCCAAAGGGGCGCTCTGGCGCGCCAAGCAGGGATCCCAGCCAGCGAGACAGCCAATCGAGAAGGAAACTGAAAGGACTCAGCATAGGGTAGGGGGAATCAAGGGGCTCTAACACCGGGAATGCTGCCAAAGGGGGATCCCGTCAGCCCAGCCGTCCGGCGGAGAGGGGGCGCAGGCAGGGATCCCGCTCCGTGTCGTGCATGGCCTCCCGCAAACGGGTCGCGACCTCCCGGCAATAGTCGTTGTAAAGGGGCGAGGTGCGAAACTCTTCCGAGCGGGGGTAGGGCGCCTCAATGGGGATATCCGCCACCACCCGCCCTGGGCGGGCTGCCATCACCACCACGCGGTTGGACAGATAGACGGCCTCGTAAATGTTGTGGGTAACAAAAATCACCGTCCAGCGCTTCTCCTGCCACAACTCCAGCAGTTCGCCGTTCAGCTTGCTGCGGGTGATCTCATCCAAAGCACCAAAAGGCTCGTCCATCAGCAACACCTGCGGCTTGGTTACCAAGGCGCGGGCAATGGAAGCCCGCATGCGCATACCGCCGGACAGCTCGCGGGGAAAATGGCGCTCAAACCCCCGCAAGCCCACCAGGTGGAGGGCTTCCAAAACCTCTCGATCGGCTTTTGGCCGAGGCTCACCGGCCAACTTCAGGGGCAGGCGCACATTGTCCATCACCGTTGCCCAGGGCATGAGGGCCGGCTCCTGAAACACAAAGGCCAATTTGGGCTTCCCTTGGGAGGTGTTTTGCCCCCACTCGATAGAGCCGGTGGTTAGGTCACCTAACCCTGCGATCAGCCGCAGCACCGTGCTTTTCCCACAGCCAGAGGGCCCCACCAAGCTGACGAACTGCCCCTCCTGGATGGCCATGTTCATGTCTTGCAAAGCCACCGTGCCATTGGCATAGACCTTGCTGACATGGTTAAGGGTAATGACAGGGGCGGGCATGGCTCGCGGTTCCTAGAGCAGAGGGCAAAGGGATCCCTTCCCAATCCAGAAAGAGAAGGGCGCACATTACCATTAAAACAACACTATCTGTCGCCTCTGCTGCGGTAGGCACAGCTACACCCCCCGACCTGGTTTCCAGAGAGTTTCTCGGGCAAAACTTGCCAGTTGCCAACCCTGGCCCTCAACCCCGATCTGAGCGCCAAGCCGGTATGATAGTGCCGATCACCCCCTGGCCCCAGAATCTATGGGATCCCAATTTAAACGGGTTGCAGGCGCCGTTACCGCCCCGCGAGGGTTCCGCGCTGCTGGCGTGGCTGCTGGCCTCAAGCCCTCCGGCGCTGCCGATCTCGCCCTAATTGTTTCCGACTGCGAGGCGGTGGGGGCTGGCGTTTTCACCAGCAACCAGGTCAAGGCCGCCTGTGTTACCTACAACCAAGGGATCCTCGCCCAAGGGCAGCCGGTGCGGGCCATTCTCTGCAATGCCGGCCAAGCCAACGCCTGTACAGGAGAAGAGGGGGAGCGCAACAACGCCCAACTGGCCCTCTGGGTAGGAGAACGGCTGGGGATCCCGGCCCAACAGGTGCTCACTGCCTCGACAGGGGTGATCGGGCGGCAATTGGAAATGGCCAAAATCGAGGCGGCCCTGCCCCGCCTGATCGACAGCCTCTCGCCGACAGGAGGAGAGAGCGCCGCCCGCGCCATCCTCACCACCGACCTGGTGACCAAGAGTACAGCCCTGGAGGCCGAGATCGACGGCTACACCGTCAGGCTGGGAGGCATCGCCAAGGGATCCGGTATGATCCACCCCAACTTGGCGACGATGTTAGCTTTCCTAACCTGCGATGCAGCCGTGGATCCTCCCCTCTGGCAGCAGATCCTCAAAGAGGCGGTTGACCTCAGCTTTAACCAAATCACCGTGGACGGGGATACCAGCACCAACGACATGGTGCTGGCTCTGGCCAACGGCCAAAGTGGGATTCCCACCCTGCAAGCTGGCACGAGAGCTGCCCAAGCCCTCGCCGAGATGGTTGTCCAGGTTTGCATTCACCTGGCTAAGGCCATCGCCCGCGACGGCGAGGGAGCCACCAAGTTGTTGCAGATCCGGGTGCAGGGCGCCCCCGACGACAGGTCAGCTCGGCAGATAGCCCGTGTCATTGCCAGCTCTCCCCTGGTGAAGGCGGCAGTTTTTGGCAACGATCCCAACTGGGGCCGGGTGGCCGCCGCCGCCGGACGGGCTGGGATCCCCTTTGACAGCCGTCGCTTGGAGGTTCGCCTGGGGGATTTTCTGCTGCTGCAGGGGGGAATGCCTCTGGCTTTTGATCGCCAGGCGGCCTCTGAGTACCTAAAGAGAGGGGATCCCGTAACCTTTACGGTAGACCTCCACCAGGGATCTGGCCAGGGCGTTGCCTGGGGCTGTGACCTCAGCTACGACTACGTGCGCATCAACGCCGAGTACACCACCTAGACAGCCCGCGGCAGCCAGGAGCCCTAGAAGCTGAGGCTCTCCCAGGAGACGTTGATGTCTTCCAGGAGCAGCGACTTGTTGTAGATCTGCAGGATGATCAGCAAGAAGATGCCGAACAGCACCATAAAGACCGCCATCAAAGGCGTGGTGCCCCAGCCAGGGGCCACCTTGCCGTATTCCGAGTTGAGAGGACGCAGCAGATCGCCCAGTTTGGTACGAATCGCCATAGGTTCTCGCGATAGGTCAAAGAGAGGACAGGTTTGCCAACTTGGAGGTCAGCACGGCGGCAGATCCCAGCCAGACAACCTCCTTTTAAAATCACGCTAACAGAATCTGGTCACTCCCCTTTGCCGCCGGCAATGAATTGTAAACTTGTGTAATATGTAGGGAGATTCTCTCAGAACTGAAGAGCTAACCATGGAATCCACCCTTTCGCTGGTTGTGGCCATTGCGGCAATAACCATCTGCATCACCGCCTTTGCCATCTACACCGCCTTTGGCCCCCCTTCCAAAAACTTGCAGGATCCCTACGAGATGCACGAGGATTGAAGCCGGTTGTTGTGCGGTTCCGCTGCATGCCTGTTCGGTTGCCCTCCCGTCTCTCCTTCCACAAATACCAGGGGCTGGGGAACGACTTTATCTTGGTGGACAACCGCCACCAGCCGCAGCCCTGTCTGACGCCTGAGGAAGCCGTTGCCCTCTGCAACCGCCGCTTTGGCGTGGGGGCCGATGGGGTTATCTTTCTGCTGCCGGGGCAGGAGGGGGCCGACTTCAGCATGCGCCTGTTCAACAGCGACGGCTCGGAGGCGGAGATGTGCGGCAACGGCATCCGCTGTTTGGCCCGCTTTTTGCAGGATCTGGGGATCCCTGGCCAGGACGGCGCCTACCAGATCCACACCTTGGCGGGGCGGATCGTGCCGCAGGTGCGGCCTGATGGCTTGGTAACAGTGGACATGGGGATCCCTCGCCTCTTGGCCGGGCAGATCCCCACCACGCTGGCCAAACCAGAGGAAAAGGTGGTGCGGCAGCCCCTGCAGGTAGGCGGGCGGGAGTGGGCGGTGACGGCGGTGAGCATGGGCAACCCCCACTGTGTGGTCTTTTTGGAAGAAGAGGGATCCCTGGAAGAGCTGGACTTGGCAGCTGTGGGCCCCCTGTTTGAGCATCATCCGGCCTTTCCTGAGCGCACCAACACCGAATTTGTGCAGGTGCTCAGCCCGACTCGTCTGCGCCTACGGGTTTGGGAGCGGGGAGCAGGGGCAACGCTGGCCTGTGGGACGGGTGCCTGTGCTGTTTTGGTGGCTGCTGTTTTGGAGGAGCGCGCAGAATCGCAAGCTACAGTAGAACTGCCGGGAGGAAATCTGGAAATTCGCTGGGATCCGAGCACACAGCACGTGTGGATGACCGGCCCTGCCCTACACGTCTTCAGCGGCACCACTGCCGGTTGAGAACTAGGCTCCCAGACCCAACAGGAGGATGGCCAGGAGGCCGAGGATCCCATAGGCAACGCTCCAGCCCTGCCGCCAGATCAGCGCCACTGCCAGGCCCAATAAGACCAGGCCCAAGCCCAGGCCAAGGCGGAGAAATAGAGGGTGTACAAACCGGCTGAGGGAGCGTTTGAGCCAGGGGAAGATCACCCCCAAGGCGAAGGCCAGTCCTACGGGGATCCAATCGATCCAACCTGTCTGCTCCCAGCCCCCCAACAGGTAAAAGCCGCCCAGACAAAGGCCCAGGCAGAAAAACAGCACCCGCATGCCGGGATAGTCTTGTCGATAGTTGAAAGCAAGGCTTCGGAGCTCCTTGGGGTGGGCCAAGACCAATGGCTCTACAGCAAAGCTTTCGCTCCACTCCGGCGCTTCTTCAGTTTGTCCGCGGCACCAAAGGTAAACGTTGACCTTGCGCAACCCTTGCAGCAGAGAGGCTTCCACCGCACTGCGCACCACCTCCATCACCTGCAGGGTATCCACCACATCGCCCGGCAGCCGTTCCAGCAGCACGTTGAGAACAGGCCCCTTCAGCTCGGCTCGGCCAAACAGCCGCAAGTTGGCAAGCTTGTAATCGAGGATTTGGTTCAAGATTTTGAGCTGGCGGCGCATGGGATCCCGCGAACAGAGAGCCGTCGTTCGACCGGTTGACTTCAAGCTTCAACATGACCGGTATGACCAGTTTAATGGCTTGGGCCAGAGCAGCAGAAAAGAGGCGTTGCCGGTGTGAAAGGGAAGTGGGACTATCCCATGAGGGTGCGAATGCACCGGCGAATGCTGAGGTTGGATTGCTCCAAGTCGGCAAATCCGCTCAGAAGAGTTCCCTGGCCGTCCAAAAGCAGCAAAGCGGCCTGTTGGCGAAAATTGATCCCAGGCAAAGCTGCAGCGGCTATTTCTTGCAGCTTCTGGATGGTTGCTCCCTCAAAATCGACCGAGACATACACAAACGGAGAAACCAGGCGGGGATCCGTCGGTACACTCTCCCGGATGGCCTGCAAAACCAAATTTCGCACCAACAGCAGCCCCCTGCCATCCACCAGCACGATCTGGCGCAGCCGAGGGTTTCGCCCGAACTCCAGGGCCAAACTTTTGGAGAGGGCTTCCGATTGCGAGCGGGTTTGGCTGTTGGTCAAGATCAACGCTTGAATGCCCTCATACCGACTTAGGTCAAGCCGATCCCCAGCAACGCTTTCCAGCTTGAGGTCAAGCGAGGCTTGGGGGTTGCCGTTGCTGGGGCAGTTGCCGGCTTGAACAGGATCAAACAGGCTGGGACAAAGCAGGGCAAGGGTGGCAAACCTTAGAGCAATCCGTCTCTTTTGAAAGCAAATCCGGCTGCGGTTAGCCAGGGCACAGCAGCAGGACAGTCCTCGGTTCATGGCGGGGAGTTCTGGAGGTGGGCCGGCCAAATCTTAACCGATCTTCATCTTTGGCGCTCCAGAATGCCCTTTGGCTTCTCGTCCCCATTGGGTTGGCGCCCATAATGGAAAGCAGTTTCTGCTTTGCCGACTATGACTCACGCCTGTTTGTTGGATGCCCTCAACCCTGCTCAACGGCAAGCGGTGCACCATTTTTGTGGCCCTTTGCTGGTGGTGGCGGGGGCAGGTTCCGGCAAGACGCGCACCCTCGCCTATCGCATCGCCCACCTCATCCGCCACTACCGGGTGGATCCGGAGGAGATTTTGGCCGTGACCTTTACCAACAAGGCCGCCCGCGAAATGAAAGAGCGCATCGAACGGCTCTTTGCCGAGCAAGAGGCCCAGGAGCAATTCGGGATCCCCTTGGCGCAATTGGAGCCGGCCCAGGCGACGCGGCTGAAATCGGCGGTCTACCACCGTTGGATCAAACCCCTTTGGATCGGCACGTTTCACAGCTTGTTTGCCCAGATCCTGCGCCTGGAGATCGAAAAATATCAGGATCCCAAGGGACGAAAGTGGACTCGCAACTTCTCGATTTTCGATGAATCGGACGCCCAATCCCTGGTTAAAGAGATTGTAACTAAGCAACTCAACTTAGATGAGCGCAAGTTCGATCCAAGATCGGTGCGCTATGCCATTAGCAATGCCAAAAATCAAGGTTGGACCCCTGCCGATCTGGAGCGCCACCAGCCCAATTTCCGAGGTCGCATCCTGGCTCAGGTTTACGAGCTCTACGAAGATCAACTGGCGGCCAATAATGCCCTCGATTTCGACAACTTAATTTGGATCCCGGTGCAACTTTTCCGCCAAAATGAGCAGGTTTTGGCCTACTGGCACCAGCGCTTTCGGCACATCTTGGTGGACGAATACCAAGATACCAACCGCACCCAGTACGAGCTGATCCGGCTCCTGGCCACCAACGGCGAGACCCGCCGCTCCGAGTGGGACTGGACCAATCGCTCCCTCTTTGTGGTGGGCGATGCAGATCAAAGCATCTATCGCTTTCGGGGGGCCGATTTCACCATTTTGCTGGAGTTTCAAGAGACCTTTGGCGATGGCCTGCCGGACGACGATACCCGCACCCTGATCAAATTGGAAGAAAACTATCGCTCCACCGCCACGATTTTGCAGGCGGCTAACGTCCTGATTGAGAAAAACACCGAGCGCATCGATAAAATTCTCCGGCCAACTCGCCCCCCCGGCCATCCCATCGTTTGCTACCAGGCGGAGGACGAAATGGCCGAGGCCGAGTTTGTGGTCAATACCATCCGGCGATTACACAGCCAAAATCCCAACTCTTCCTGGGGAGATTTTGCCATTCTCTACCGCACCAATGCCCAATCTCGCCCTTTTGAAGAGGTTTTGCTGCGGTGGGGGATCCCTTACACGGTGGTGGGGGGGCTGCGATTTTACGATCGCAAAGAGATTAAGGATGTGCTGGCCTATTTGCGGGTTGTGCTCAACCCTGCCGATTCTTTTAGCCTGTTGCGCATTATCAATGTGCCGCGGCGGGGCATCGGCAAGTCCACTCTGGACAAGCTAAGCGAAGCGGCGGCTGCCTTAAATGTGCCCCTGTGGACTATCCTCAGCGACGAGGCCTCTGTTACCAACCTGCTGGGGCGTTCGGCCAAGCCGGTTCTCCAGTTTGCCCAGCTTATCCAGCATTGGCACAGACAGATGGCCCAGGTTTCGGCTGCCGCCCTTCTGGAGGGGCTGCTGCGGGATTGCGGCTATCTGGAAGATCTCAAGGCCCAGGGCACAGAAGAGGCCGAGGAAAGGATCGCCAACGTGATGGAACTCTACAATGCCGCCCGCCAATTTGAAGAAGAACAGGAGGATCCCAGCCTCGAGGCTTTCTTGAGCAATGTGTCTTTAGCTTCCGATTTGGACACCCTTCAGGAGGGAGCTGAGAAAGTTTCGCTAATGACGTTGCATGCTTCCAAAGGGCTGGAGTTCCCGGTGGTGTTTTTGGTGGGGTTGGAACAAGGCCTGTTTCCCAATTTTCGCGCTTTGGAGGATCCTGCCGCGCTGGAAGAAGAACGGCGCCTCTGCTACGTGGGCATCACCCGCGCCCGCGAGCAATTGTTTGTCTGCCACGCCAGCGAGCGGCGGCTCTACGGCAACCGCGAGCCCGCCATCCCTTCCCTATTTTTGAGTGAGCTGCCCCAAGAGCTGATCCAATGGGAAAAAGGCAGGGGGCTTTCGTTCTCCGCCGACAACACGGCTGCGGCCACGCCCAAAGCAAAGGCTGCTCGCCGCCAAGGCCGTTCCTCCCAGTGGGCCGTTGGGGATCGCCTGCAACATCCCCAATTCGGACAGGGGCAAATTACCCACGTGTTCGGCAGCGGCGAACGGATCACCCTGGCGGTGAGGTTTCCCGCCATCGGCCAGCAGAAAATCTTGGATCCCCGCATCGCGCCCATTCAAAAGCTCAGCTAGCTGGCTGGGCTCGAAACCGCTTTGGAGATGGATGGCGTAGCGGTATGGGTCTCATCCTTTTTTGTAGGTGCCTTGATCTCGCCCAGAACTTGCTTGGAATAAGGCGGCTTGGCAGGGATCCCTTTTGTCTTGACACTCCCACCCAGGGGATTCTTACGCAGTCCACAAAAGAACCCGTAACGGCGTTGTCAAAGCGCCTC
>NZ_JANSHP010000019.1:0-98482 GCF_047502605.1 Synechococcus sp. RC10A2 | reverse complement strand
GCGGGGGGGTGGCAAACGCCGCGGGTCTCACATTGACAGGGGCGCCCCGGCCCCCCGCGGCCGGGGGGGCGCCCCCCGGCCGGGGATGTAGCCCGACAGGTGCCCCAGCAGCCCTTCTCGTTCCCGAAAGCGGGCCTGCAAGTCGGCGACGGTGTGGATGCCCATTTCTGATAGGGATCCATCCAAGAACATGGCGGCATAGAATCCGGGCGCGTGGTGGCCCACTTCGGTAGGGATGTTCTTTTGGCCCAAGTACACCAAAGCGGCGTAGGCTTCCGCTTGGCTGGCAAAGCCGCCCGGGTGGCCCGAGGCTTTGCTGGCGGTCATCTGCAGCGTGAGATAGCGCAGCGCATCGGCATAGAGCAGGGTTTGGTAGGCGGCCATGCGACTGCCCGGATCCCGCAGCTTGCCGGTGGCAGCATCCACTGCAGGCTCCTGACCCAGGCGGTCGAATTCCGGCCAGGGATCGCCAAAGTAGCGGATCCCTTCGCAAAAGGCGGGGATTTGGGCGGTTGCCTCCTGAGCCAGCGTCATGGTCGAGCCTCACTCTTTGTCGGGTTACTCCTCACTTTAAACCTAATAGAGCCTCTTGGATGTTCTAAGCAGAACTCGTCTAACTGAGGCTACCCCTCTCGGCCCCCAAGTTGGTCAAGCGGTGGGTGGTGCGGCCCAACAGGCTGTTGGCAAGCTTTCGTCATCGATGACAGACGATCTGGACAAGTAAATCAAAAGGGTAGCCAAGATCCATCCTAGGGCAGAGGTTCGGTCGCGATGGCCCGTCCTCACCCTTACCTACAATATCTAGTGTCTCAAACCCTTTAATCACCTATTTTCCCACAATATACAGATGAAAATCTGCTGGCTATTGACCAGTTTCCCTTGTCCTTTACCTGGGAGGGATCGGTGCCCCTTTTTGGAAAGCTGTGGTACATTCGAGGGAGGCCAGAACTGAGCCTTTCCGAGAAGCAGGCTAGAGGCTTTTTGGAGCAAAGCAAAGGGCTGTACTGCAATGGCTTAAGTTTGTAGGGCTGTTGACTTTTTCTCGTCTTGATTGCCTGAGGTTCTCTGGTTTTGTTTGCCCAAGTCTTAGACTTGTGGGGGGTTGCTATTTTCTAGAGGATTTGCGATGGTTGCTAGCTGTTGTTGAGCATTACTTCTAATTGCTTCTTGCCTGTTGTCGATCCGCTTGCTCCCCAAGACCGACTGCTCCATGACAGACACTCGTCCTTGTGCCCCCTGTATCGTAGATAGCGGAATTTTGGTTAATAAGCGGGATATTTACCGTCTTCTGGCGGATCTGGGGCGGGTTCGCTACTTCGATATTGTCGATGGTCGGGTACGAAAGCAGGGGGAGGGCTATGTGATGGAGGTGTTTCAGGATGCAACGGCGGCTACCTTGGTGGCCAATCGCAGCCTTTATCTCAACCTAAACAGCTTTGACTACGCCTGCTTGCGGGATCCCTCCCCCTCGGAGGTGGCAGGCCTGGAGGGGGAACGGCCCAGTGTGGTGATCGATCTGGTTCAAGAGAGCCGCATCTTGCGTTTGGTGCCTTTGTCGGATCCGCTATCGGATCCTGCGCAGTTGTGGGCGGACACTCAGGCGTTGCGGGCGGCAGCAGCGGACGCTTTGGGGGCGGGTTGGAGCCTAGAAGAGGAAGACGGTTCTTCCGACCTGCTGGATTGAAAGGGCTCAAAAAAACGTGCCGCCAGGCCCATCTTCGCTCACTCTTGAGGTGACTGTTATTATTCACACTCCCACTGCCTAAAG
Source organism: Synechococcus sp. RC10A2 (assembly GCF_047502605.1). Classification (NCBI taxonomy): domain Bacteria; kingdom Bacillati; phylum Cyanobacteriota; class Cyanophyceae; order Synechococcales; family Synechococcaceae; genus Synechococcus; species Synechococcus sp. RC10A2. The sequence goes on along the minus strand of NZ_JANSHP010000019.1, from coordinate 96,714 downwards.
GCAGGGGATTCTTACGCAGTCCAGGAACGGACTCGCAAGGGGGCTGTCAAGACGCTTCTAGACAGTTCCTTGGGGCAAAGCCCCAAAGTTCTGCCTACTTAGCAAGTTAGCTGAGACATCTCCTGGGCGCTTGCCCCTACTCGGGTTTTTCACCGTTTTGGGTGCTTGCCTAGGAAGGGCACGCCTCATCAACAATCACACCATTGGCGAGCAACTTGCTTACGGGCTTTTCCTCGCCGCACTAAAATACGGGGCTACCAAGCTATCCTTGCTGTGTCATTCAGGCCCCAGTTTTTGTTCATGAGGATCCACAGAGGTTTCCCCAGCCTCCTAGACATCGCCCATTGAGAATGGGTATGGGTGGCAGAGCCCAGGGCCAATCCTGCTCGGCAAATGGAGGCAACCGGTATGATCTGTCTGGGCTGTGGGGCTTTTGGGTTGGGAGGCAGTGTGAAGGATTTTCGGAAGCTTGGCGGCAGAACGTGGAGCTTGCGCCCGATCGGATCCCTGGTGGCGATGCTCTTGCTGCTGGCGCTCAAGGCTTGCGGGGGAAGTGGTGGTTCCTCTTCGGTAAGTGTCATTCCTACTCCCATTCCAACCATCGTTCCCACCTCTACTCCAGCTGTCGTCCTCACCCCTACCCCGACTGTTCTGCCTTCGCTGACGCCTACCTCTGTTCCCCAGTTCACGATCGACCTTCGCTTTCCCGACAACAGCCTCACTCCCAGTCAGCAAGCCATTGTCCGCAGCGCGGCCTTGAGATGGCAGCAGATCATTGTCGGGGACCAGCCAGATTTGCCCCCCACCTCTATTCAGGCCGACGCATGCAATCAGGGATTTCCCAGCACGCCGCTCAATTTCCCCATTGACGATCTGTTGGTAGAGGTGAGGGCGAGAGACCTAGGCAACGAGCGGGTTTTGGGGGGGGCGGCTCCTTGCTTTGTGCGGGCCTCGAATGGCTTGCCGTTCTATTCAATTGTGCTCTTCAACAGCCAAAACCTCTCGGCTTTGGAAGAGCGGGGGGATCTGCCCATTACTGCCCTGCACGAGTTGGGCCATGCGCTTGGCTTTTTGCCCAGCGTCTGGGATCCCAAGGGGCTGACGGTAGGGTTGGTGAGGCGGGATCAGCCGACGCCGCCGGGCTATGACCCCCGCTTTATCGGCCCGCGGGCAGTTGACGCTTTTATCACATTGGGGGGGAACGCCCCTTCTGTTCCTTTAGAGAATCAGTTTGGGGAGGGATCCCGCGATGCCCATTGGCGGGAGAGCGTCTTGGGCCGCGAGCTGATGACCAGCCGCCTCGACCGGGGGGTGCCCAACCCCTTGAGCATCCTCACGGTGGGAGCCATGGCGGATATCGGCTACGCGGTGAATCCGGCGGCAGCGGATGGCTTTGAGCTGGGGCGCAGCCGGCGCTTCTCGGAGCCGCTGGAGCTGCAGGAGCTGGAGTTGGCCCTGCCGCTGCGGCGGTTTGATGCCACCGGCAGGCAGGTATGGGATCCCTGAGTCGAAAAAAGCATATCTACCTATAGCCAAGCTGCCCGTTCTTAACAATAATGAATGGCCAGTTGCAGAACTTTACGACATCGGCAAACTCTTATATGGGCATCCTCAAAAAGCTGTTCGGCGGTCTTTTTTCCTTCTTTGGCATTCTCTTCGGCGGCCTCGTGGATTTTGTTACCGGCCCTTTTCGTCCGGCGCCTGCCCAATCCGCTCCAACCCAGTCCTCTAGCCCTGCGGCAACGGCTACGCCTGCCAAGCCCAAGGTGGTGGTTGAGAAGCCGTTTGTGCCCAACGAGATCCCGGCTCCGCGTCCTAACCGTCGCCCTGGGCCGGCTTTGGATGTGTTCCGGGCTATGGTTCAGGAGATCCCTTCGGCGCGGGCTTAGTCTGCCCATCTTCGGGAGCAGCTCGTAAGATGGAGGTGACACCGCTGGAGACTGCTCTCTATGTCCGATCTCTCTTTCTCAGAACAAGAACGGCTGAAACAGCTTGAGCGTGAACTGGAGCAAGCGGCGGCGGCCTCTGGGGATCCAGGAACATCCGTTGCGTCTCAGGGGAAAAGTGCCGTCCGAGCTTGGGTTGAGACTTGGGGGCGTCCACTGGTGACGGTCTTCGCCATTCTGGGCTGTATTCTTCTGGTCGGGCTGTTCTTCCGGGTTTTCGGCACCGTTCTCAGGTGGGCAGTGGTGGCGGGGCTGGGCTATCTGCTCTACGCCTGGGTGGTGGCACCGCGGCTGGGCCTTTCCACCGGAGCTAGGCCAAAGGCGGACGACAGGGATCTGGACCGCTTTTGATGGGCAGGGATCCCTGGCGGGCTTATGCCTACCTGGCGGCAGCTATCTTGGGCTGGGCCACGGCGGCCAGCGCCTTTAAGTTTGGCCTGCAACACCTTGCGCCAACGCTTTTGCTAATTTTTTCCGCGTGCAGCTCCTGCCTGATCTTGGGGATGGTTCTGGTGGCTACAGGGCGGGCGCATCTTGTCCGCCAGCAGAAGCGATCCCAGATTGCCTTGTCGGCGCTGCAGGGGCTACTTAACCCGCTTGGCTACTACGGGGTGCTGTTCCAGGCCTATGATCGCCTCTCGGCCCAGGCGGCGCTGGCTTTGAATTACACCTGGCCGCTGGTGCTGGCTCTTTTGGCGGTGCCGCTGTTGGGAGAGCGCTTTCGCTGGCGGCTGGTGTTGGCCTTGGGGGTGAGCCTGCTGGGGGTGGTGCTGGTGGCTACGGGGGGATCCTGGGGCACCTTGCAGGCGGGGGATCCCTGGGGGGTCCTGCTGGCGGTGGGCAGCTCTGGAATCTGGGCGCTCTACTGGCTGCTCAATGTGCGGGATGGGCGAGATGCGGTGCTGAAGCTGTTTATGGGGTTTCTCTTCGGCAGCCTCTATGGCCTGCTACTGCTGCCGTTTCAGGAGGTCTCTTGGACAGTTGCGGGGCTGGGTTGGGCGGCTTACATTGGTCTGGCGGAGATGGGGTTGACTTTTGTGTTTTGGCTGCGGGCCCTGGAGCTGGCCCACGAGCGCGGATCCCTGGCCAATTGGGTCTATGTAACGCCATTCTTGTCGCTGGGGCTGATTGGGGTGCTGTTGCGGGAGCCGATCGCGCCGGGATCGGTGCTGGGCCTGGGACTTATCTTGGCCGGCAACCTCTGGGGATCCCGGCGGGAAAAACCTCAGCCTGTTCTTTCTTAAGGCTATGGCGGTGAATCCCATTCCTCTCTATGTAGCGGCAACGGCCCACGGGTTTGGGCACGTCACCCGGCTGGCGGCGGTGGTGAACACTTTGCGGCGGCAGGATGCGCAGATCCTGCCCATTTGGGTGACGCCGGCCCCCGCCTGGCTGCTGCAGCGCTACGGGGAAGGGGAGTTTGTGCACCGGCCGCGGGGTTTGGATGTGGGGGTGGTGCAGCCGGATGGCTTGCAGGCGGATCTGCCGGCCACGCTGGCTGCTCTCAAGGCGTTTCAAGCGGGGGCTGCCGACCTCATCCGGGAGGAGGCCGAGTTCATTCGCAGCCAGGGGGTGCCGTTGATCCTGGCGGATGTGCCCCCCATCGCCACCGCCATTGCCGAGGCCGCCGGGATCCCCTGCTGGATGGCCAGCAACTTCGGCTGGGATTTTATCTACCAAGACTACGGCCCCCAGTTTCAGCCCTTGGTGGCCTGGATCCGCGAGCTGTACGGGCGGTGCCAGCGGCTGTTTCGCCTGCCCTTTGCCGAGCCCATGGGCGCCTTTCCCTGCCAAGAGGCAGTAGGGCTGACGGGGTCGGATCCGCGCTACTCAGGAGAGGAGGTGGCCCAGCGCCTGGGGCTAGAGCGAGAGCGACCCACGGTTTTGTTGACCTTTGGCGGGCTGGGGCTGCAGGGCTTGCCCTACGGGCGGCTGGAGGATTTTCCCGACTGGCAGTTTCTCACCTTTGACCAGCAGGCTCCTGCCTTGCCCAACCTGCGAGTCCTAGACGGTCAAGTGTGGCGGCCAGTGGATGTGATGCCCCTCTGCCGCTGGGTGGTGTCCAAGCCGGGCTATGGCACCTTGGCAGAGGCACTGCGCTGTGGCACGCCCATGGCCTGTGTCAACCGCTTTGGGTTTGCCGAGTCGCCCCTGTTGGTGGAGGGATTGCGGCGCTACGGATGGCACCGCATCCTCTCGCCGGAAGAGTTCTTTGCGGGATCCTGGGACTTCCTGCGGGATCCCCCCTACCCACCCCAGGCGTCGGAGAAGTTGGATCGGGGGGGCAATGAGGCCATTGCCGCTGCCATCGCGGCCTTCCTGAGGCAGTAGCATAGGGAGCAGCTTCTTGGAGCGGATCCCATGGCCGGCAGCACGACTGAGTCTTTGCGGCAACTCTACGAGGAACTGCCCTATCCCAACGTGCCCCTCGAGACGTCAGGCCGCAACGCCATCGACAGCCTGTACCGCCTGAGCTGGACGACGGCCCAATACGCCCGTACCCGCGCCATCCTGCCCAGCGAGGGGATCACCATCCTCAATGTCGGCTGTGGCTCTGGCTGGGAGACCTTGCTCTTGGCGGAGGCCAATCCAGGGGCGCGGCTGGTGGCCTGTGATCTGGCGCCAGAGTCAGTGCGAGCAGCCGAGCGGCGCCTGCGCTACCACGGGTTCGGGGAGGTGGAGCTCTACGCCCTAGACTTGTTGGAGGTCGAACGGCTCGGGTTGCAGTTTGACTTTATCAGCCTTAACGATGTGCTCTATTTGCTGGACGACCCGGTGGCTGGGCTAAAGGCCCTCAAGCGAGTGCTCAAGCCAAACGGGATCCTGCGGGCCAACCTACACCACGCCTACCAGCGGGAGGTGATCTTCCGCATGCAGGAGGCGTTCCAGCTGCTGGGCCTGTTTGAGCTGCCCACCCCCGAAGCTTGCCGGCGGGTGCGGGAGTTTATGGCCAGCCTGGCCTCCGACGAGCTGCGGGCTGCCCTGCACTGGGATCCCAAGATCTACAGCGACGACGCCGCCATCCGGGCCAACTACCTCTTGCCTGGGGACAAGGGATTTCTGATCCCAGACCTAATGCGCATGCTCCAAGAGGCAGAGCTGGGCTTGGTTTGCCTTGTGGACTACGCCGACTGGGATCCAGCGCTGCTGTTCAAAGACAGAGCCATGCCGGCTTGGCTAGAGGCGGAGCTGGACAAGCTCTCTCCCGCCGAGCAAAACCACCTCTACGAGCTGATCTGCCCCAACCACCGCCTCATCGACTTTTGGGCGGAGCACCCTGGCTCTTCCCTGGTCTTGCCCTGGAGCGACGCCGACTGGCTGGAGGGCAGGGTGCAGCTCAACCCCATCCTGATGGACAATGCCGAATTTCGCCGCAACTTCGCCCAGGCCTACGAAAAGAAGCTGGAGTTTACTATGAACTGGCCGGGGGCCAGCCGCGGCCGCCTCGCCATTCCGGCTCCCCAGATGGCCTGGCTGGGATCCCTCTTGCAGGGGCCAGTGGCGGTGGCCAGCTTGATCGAGCAGGCGGCCCAAGCCCATCAGATAGAACCGGAAGCGGCCCAGGAGCAGGTGCTCACCTACCTGGCGGGGCTGGAGTCGTTTCTGTTTGTGATGTTGGATCCCAGCCCAGCTTCTCTTGGCGCAGAAGGGGCTTGAAATGGCGGCAATCTGGGCCCCGCCTTGGGCGCGCAGGGGAGCGGATCCCTAGCGATCCACCAGGCGCAGCTCAAAGGTGAGGATGTTGGCGGCCAAAATTTCCAAGGCTCCCCCCTCGATGAGCTCGCGGCTGAGGGCAGCCCCGGAGCCACTTTGTTGGATCAATTCTCGGCTGCGGCGCATCGTCTCCTGGCGCTGGGGATCGTCCACGACCACCTGCCGCTGGTTGGAGAGGCTGAGGCGGTAGTAGTGGGGCAGCTCGCCGCGGGTGGCGTCAATGGCCAAGTTGGTTTCCTCGGGGGCGACGCGGAAGGGGGCGCGGGCGGTGAGGAGAGCCACCTGGATATCCTGATCCCGCCCGTCGAGGCCCTCTAGCTCGGAGATGTCGATCTGCAAGCGGAGGGTGTCGCGGTCGCGGCTGAGGCGCTCCACCCGCACCTGGTTGAAGCCGACGGCAAACTCCCGCTCCGGCTCGCCAAACCGCTGGATGGTGGACTGCAAGACCGACTCTTCGTTGAGGGGGGTAACCCGGATCAGGTAGTCCCAGTTCTGGACAAAAGCATACTCATTGGGCCCGACGCGGACATTGGGATCCACCAGATTGGCGGTGGGGCCGGGGCTGCCGGCCCGGCTGAGGGCCACCAGGTACCAGTAGTTGGGGCTGATGGGCAAGCCCATGGTCATGCGCACTTCCAACACCGGCCGCGCCCAAGCGGCAGCCGCCGTGAGGGCTGTGATGGCTGCTGCCCCGAGGCAGCTCCACAGCCAGTGCTGAGGACGAAGCTGAAGCTGCGGTGGGCGAAACCAGGTTACGGCCACAGTTCTCATGTCAGCTTTTTTAACCCCGGCAACTCGCCTTCGCGCCAGGCAACAAAAGACCCGCTGCTTGCGCGACAACTTTGGAACAGTCTAGCCGAAGATGGCCGTTGTCCGGCCAGTTGGGGCTCTGGATCCCGAAGCTGGGCTTTTGGCTAAGCCTACACAGAGGGATAGCTTGGTAGCCTCGCACTTTAGCGCGGGGCGGAAAAGCCCGAGAGCGACTTTAGTCGCTTACCAATGATGTGGGTCATTGATATAGTTTTGAATTACCTCAGCGCTAGCATTCCCCGCAGTACAGAAAAAATAACTTCTGCTCCAAAGGCTAGGTAGTTTTCGCAGGTTAGGAAACTTCTGCCTTAAATATTTGGAAGCTCTACCTTTGAATGCTTTTACCACAAGATGAATTGGGTCGGTAGGCTTAATCTCAAGAAACAGGTGGACATGGTCTGGAGCTATTTCAATCGCTCTCACATGCCAACCCTTCTCGCTAGACAGCTCCTGCCATAGCTCAAACAACCTGTTCCTGACTTCTCCTACCAAGACCTTTTTCCTTCTCTTTGGGCAAAAAACGAGGCGAACAACCGCTAGCCCCACAGCATGGTTGTAGTGATTGTACCGTTGGCTTCCCTCTCGCATTGTTGCTTACTTATGTTAGACTGCAGTTATCATGCCACTTACCAACAAGTATGGGGTACGGCTGTCAGCAGGTTCTCGTCAGGGACAGGGAGCTACTCCCCGTATTAGAGTACTTGTGTCAACAGTCTAATAAGGTGTACAACTGCGCTTTGTACTATGCGCGACAAGTCTATTTCAAAACAAAGCGATTGGCAAGCTATGGTGAGCTTTGCGCTGAAATGGTGAGAACCAAAAACAAGCACTTTATCGCAATGTATGTTTCCGCCGCACAACAGACGTGTAAGTCTGTAGCTGAGGCACTAATAAGTAGTTTTAAGACAAAGCTGAAACTTTTCTTGCAAGAAGAGATTAGCTTAAGACCAAACCTACCGCGCTACCGTAAGAAGGGAATGTTCACGGTAGCATACCCGAAGAAGTGGCTTAAGTTCCAAGAAGGAAGAGTCAGAGTGCCACTCGGCAACCAGGTCAAAGCTTGGTTTGGGATAGACGCTTTCTGGATACGATTTCCTACCAACTTAGATTGGAAAAATATTAAGGAGCTAAGAATTCTGCCCAGGCATGGGGTGTTCTACTTGGAGTGGATCTATGCTAAGCCCGCTCAACCGCAATCGCTGGATCCAAAAAAGGTACTAGCAATTGACCACGGAGTAAACAACTGGCTTACGTGCGTTAGCAACTTAGGGCATAGCTTCATCATTGACGGACGCAAAGTCAAATCCTTTAACCAGTGGTACAACAAGGAGGTGGCTAGGCTTAAGACTGACAAGCCGCAGGGGTTTTGGTCGCAGAAACTTGAGCGAATTACGGAAAAAAGAAGCCGGAGGATGCGAGATGCAATTCACAAAGCTGCGCGCAAGGTCATTGACTTCTGTTTGCACCACTCGATTGGGAGAATCATCTTTGGTTGGAACAAAGAACAAAAGCAAGAATGCGGTTTAGTTTTAATTCCAACAGGTTGGTTAAAGGAGCGTATTGCGGAATTATGTCAGCACTATGGCATTGAGTTTATCGAGGCGGAGGAGGTGTACAGTTCGCAGGCGAGCTTCCTAGATGGAGATGAGCTACCTAATTATGGTGAAAAACCCGACGGGTGGAGACCCTCTGGAAAGCGTGTCAAGCGGGGCCTGTACCAAACGGCAAAGGGGTGGTTGGTCAACGCTGAGGCAAATGCTGCCGCCAACCTGCTTAAGAAAGTCAGCAGAACCTTGGGGCTTTGCCTTAAGGAACTGTCTAGAGGCGCTTTGACAACGCCGTTACGGGTCCTTCTGTGGACTGCGTAAGAATCCCCCGCCTTCAGGCGGCGGGAGTGTCAACTTAGTTCTGGATTGGGAAGGATGGCCAGCGCTTTTGCACAGGCACAGGAAGGCACAGGCTCATTACCTTGGTTGGTTGAGCCAATGCAGATGGGGGATCCCTCTGTTTGGGTGCTCGTTGGGGGAGCAGGTTGAGGATGCGATTGCGAACAGTTCTGCCGCTGTTGGGTTTTTCTTTGCTCCTGGCTGCCTGTCGGCCCGGCGGGCCCCCTCGCGGCATGGAGAGTGGAGAAGGCCAGCCGACACCGGTGGCCATCGGCGCCGTGGAAGAACGGCTCATTCAGGAGACGTCGGAGTTCATCGCCAGCCTCGGATCCCAGCAGGTGGCCAGTATTCGGCCCCAGGTGAGCGGCCAGGTGACCCAGGTGTTCGTGCGGCTGGGATCCCAGGTTTCTGCCGGGGCGCCTCTGTTTGCCATCGACAGCCGGCAACAACAGGCGGCGGTGGCCGGCCAAGCGGCCGGGATCGCGGCGGCTCAGGCCAACCTGGAGAGCAGCCGAGCCGTGCTCAGCCAATTGCGGGCGGATCGCCTGCGGCTGGAGGCAGCGGCGGAGTTCGCCCGGGATCAACACCAGCGCAACCTGCGCCTCTTGGCCGAGGGGGCCATCAGCCAGGCGCAAGTGGATCAGTCCAGCCGCGATCTGCGCCAGGCGGAGGCGGCCTTGGCGGCGCAACAGGAGCAGATCCGGGCCCAAGAGGCGGCCATTGTGCGGGCAGAGCGGGAGGTGGAGCGGGCCCGGGCCGAGGCGGAGCGGCAGCAGGTGCAATTGCAGTTTTTCCAGGTCACGGCTCCCTTTGCCGGTATTGTCGGGGAAGTGTTGGTGCGGCAGGGGGACTATGTGACGCCCCAGACGGTTTTGACCACCCTGACCCAAACCCAGGCGCTGGAGCTGAACCTGAATATCCCGCTGCAGCAGGCCCCCCGCCTGCGCATCGGCACACCGGTGCAGATCTTGGACAGCCGCGGCGAGGTGATCGGCACCAGCCAAATCTCTTTCATCGCGCCTGAAGCCGATGCCAGCACGCAATCGGTGCTGGCCAAGGCCCTGCTGGAGAACCCCGCCGGCCAGTTGCGCAAGGCCTACGGCCCGCTGGTGCGACCAGCCCAGTTTGTGCGAACCCGCATCCTCTGGGAGGAGCGGCCAGCTTTGCTGGTGCCGGCAACGGCGGTAGCCCGTCTGGGCGCCCAAACCTTTGTCTACACGGTGCAGACGACAGAGCCACCTGAGGAGGGCAAGCCCCCCGGGGCGGTGGCGGTGCAAAGGCCGGTGCGGCTGGGATCCCTCTACGGCAACAGCTACGAGGTGCTGGAGGGGCTGAAGGCCAACGAGCCGATTGTGCTGAGCGGCCTGCAAAAAATCCGCGATGGCGCCCCGATTGTCGATGAGGTGCTTTTGCAGCAGAGGATGCAAGGGGAGGGGAGACCGCCTGGATCCCCGCCCTAGATTTGTCCTCTTGAGCGGTTTCCCAACTTGGTCATCCCCTTCTACTCCTTACGCGGATCCCTGGCCTATGTTTGTCGACTTTTTCATTCGCCGTCCTGTTTTTGCCAGCGTCTGCTCCATCATCATTGTGCTGGTGGGAGCGGTGAGCATTCCCCTATTGCCGGTGGACTACTACCCGCAGGTGGCGCCGCCGGCGGTGAGGGTGACCGCCGTTTACCCTGGAGCCGATGCCGAGACGGTGGAGACGGCGGTAACCAATGTGCTGGAGCAGGAGATCAACGGCGTCGAGGGCATCCGCTACATCTCTTCGGTGAGCAGCAGCAACGGCACCAGCCAGATCACCGTCACTTTCAGCCCGGATCGGGATCTGGACACGGCGGCTGTGGATGTGCAAAACCGGGTGGCACGGGTGCAGGCGCGGCTGCCGGCAGAGGTGATCCAAAACGGCCTTAGTGTAGAAAAGGCCGGCGATAGCGCTTTTGTGCAGGTGGTGGCGCTGCGCTCAGAGGCAGGGGAATACGACGAGCTGTTTGTGAGCAACTACGCCGAGCTGTTCGTGCGCGATGCCCTGCGGCGCATTCGCGGCGTCAGCGATGTCATCGTCTTCGGGGAGCGCACCTATGCCATGCGCATCTGGCTGGATCCGACGCGGCTGGCCGGCTATGGGCTGACGGCGCTGGATGTGGTGAACGCCGTGCGCCAGCAAAACATCCAGGTGCCTGCCGGACAGATCGGCAGCCAGCCCAGCCCCCCGGATCAGGAGGTTCAGATCAGCGTCCAGGCCACGGGGCGGCTGTCGCAGCCGGAGGAGTTTGCCCAAATTGTGCTCAAAGCCAGCCCCGACGGCAGCTTGGTGCGCATTGCCGACGTGGGTCGGGTGGAGCTGGGGGCCCAAAGTTACGATACGTTCTTCCGCATCGGCGGCCAGGAGGCGGTGGGGATCGCCATCACCAAGCAGCCGGATGCCAACGCCTTGGAGGTGTCGCGGCAGGTGCGGCAGACGTTGGCGGAGCTCTCCCGTAGCTTCCCGCCCGGCTTGATCTACGAGATCGCCTTCGACGCCACGCTGTTTATTACGGAGTCGGTGCAGGAGGTGATCTTCACCCTGCTGCAGGCTATTGTCCTGGTGGTGCTGGTGCTGTTTATCTTTTTGCAGGATTGGCGCATCACTCTCATCCCCACTGTCACGATCCCGGTGGCGCTGCTGGGGACGTTTGCGTTTGTGCGCCTGTTCGGCTTTTCCATCAACACCCTGACCATGTTCGGCCTCACCTTGGCCACCGGCCTGGTGGTGGACGACACCATCGTGGTGGTGGAGAACATCTCCCGCTACATCCGCGACCGCGGCATGCGGCCTCTGCAGGGGGCCTCGGCGGGGATGAACGAGGTCCTGGGGGCGGTGATCGCCACGACGCTGGTGCTGTTGGGCCTGTTTGTGCCAATCGCGTTCTTTCCCGGCACCAGTGGCCGCATCTACCGGCAGTTTGCCGTCACCATTGCCGTATCGGTTTCGCTGTCTACCTTCAATGCCATTACCCTGGCTCCGGCGTTGTCGGCGCTGCTGATCCGCCCCCGTTCGGAGCAGATGTTTTGGCTGTTGCGCTGGTTTGACCGGGCCGTGGAAGGGATCCGCGCCGCCTATCGTCGGTTCCTGGAGCTGGTGGTGAAGCTGCGGCTGCTGGTGGTGGCGGGGTTTGTCGCCTGTCTGGGCCTCACCTACTGGCTGTTCCAGGTCGTGCCGACCGGGTTTGTGCCGGATGAGGATCAGGGCTTTTTCATCACCATCATCCAGGGGCCGCCGGGGGTTTCTCTCAATTACACCGACCGGGTCATCCGGCAGGCCAGCGCCATTTTGGACGGGATCCCGGAAATCGAAAACCAGGTGATCGTGGGGGGGTTCAGCTTTACCGGGCCCTCGCCGGGGAACGGGTTAATCTTCGCCACCCTCAAGCCCTGGGACGAGCGGCGGCGACCGGAACAATCGGCGCAGGCGATTGTCAACCGGCTGTTCGGGCCCTTTTTGGGCGGGATCAGCCGCTCGTTGGTGATCCCGATTTTGCCGCCAGCCATTCCCGATTTGGGGGTTACGGGCGGGTTCACCTTCCAGCTCCAGGATCGGGGGGTGAACGATTTCAACCTGCTGCAGCAGACGGCCAACACGCTTTTCTTCGTGGGCAACGCGCCGCCCCCGCCGGGCCAACCCCCCCTGGGCGTGCGGATTAACCCGCCCACCTTCAACGCCAACTCCCCCCGGTTGCAGGTCAAGGTGGATCGGGACATGGCCCAGGTGCTGGGGATCCCGCTGGCCGAGGTCTTCGGCACGCTGCAGACCCTGTTGGGGGGCACCTATGTCAACGATTTCGACCTGTTCAACCGCAACTACCGGGTCTATGTGCAGGCGGATCAGGCTTTCCGGGGCAGCCCCGAACGTATCGGCCAGTTCTACGTGCGCAGTGGGCAGGGGCAGCTTTTGCCCTTGAGCACCCTGGTTCAGGTGGAGGAGACCACCGGCCCTGCAATCATCAACCACTTCAACCTCTTCCGCTCGGCGGAGATCCAGGGCAGCCCGCTGCCGGGCTTCAGCTCAGGGCAAGCCATTCGGGCTATGGAAAGTCTGGCTGCCCGCTTGCTGCCGCAGGGGTTTGGCTTCGAGTGGTCGGGCCTGTCCTTGGAAGAGATCGAGTCGGGGGGACAGGCGCCGCTGATCTTCGCTTTGGGGTCGGTGTTCGTCTTCCTGGTGCTGGCGGCCCAATTTGAGAGCTATGTGGATCCCTTGATCATTCTGCTGGCGGTGCCGCTGGCGGTTCTGGGGGCGCTCTCGGCCCAACTGCTGCGGGGCCTGGCCAACGACATCTTTTGCCAGGTGGGGCTGGTGATGTTGATCGGTCTGGCCAGCAAGAACTCGATCTTGATCGTGGAGTTTGCCAACCAACTGGTTGCCCAGGGGATCCCGCTGGTCAAGGCCGCGATCCAGGCGGCGGAGACCCGTTTCCGCGCCATCCTCATGACGGCCCTGAGCACGATCCTGGGGATTTTCCCGCTGGCCGTGGCCAGTGGCGCCGGGGCTGCCAGCCGCCAGTCTCTGGGCACGGCTGTTATCGGCGGTATGTTCGTCTCGACCCTGCTCAGCCTGCTGGTGGTGCCGGTGCTCTATGTCGTGATCAAGAGAATCCAGGCGCGAGTTTTGGGGAGCGAATCCCGTGGGGATCTGGCCCATCTGCCGCCGCCGGAGGATCCCAAGGGTCTGTTGCCGGAAGAATCGACTTGATTGCAGGGCAAAACCTATGGCTGTGGATTCCAGCTTTTTCCAGCGACAGGGTTGGTAGGCCAACCACGCTGAAAGAGCGCCCAGCCACCCTCTTGCAGGAGCGGTGCAGAGTGCTGTCTTTCCCTCTTCTGCTTACGCAAGCGGCAGTCGGCCAAGTACAACAGGTCAGCTAACCAGAAGATTCACCCGATGGTGGCTGGGGGGCGGGCGGCGCTGCAGGAAGGGAGCCGCAGCTCACCGCTACAGGACTTTCAGGATGAGTGACGGTGGAGTCCGAAAAGGCCATACTGCAGTCTCGCTCCTCGGCCAGGAAAACAGACGGCAGCAGTCACCCTTTTTGTCAGCCGAAGGCCTTGTCTTGGAGCAGCTCCGGGTCAGCGTCGCCAGATACTCTCTCCCAAAACTGCGCCAAGTGCTGCAGGCCCACAAACCCCAACTGCCAGAGGATCAAGGCCAGGGGGCCGTGCTGCTGCCGCTGGATCTTCAGGGCCAAGGCCAGTTGTTTGGGCTTGAGGAGCTGTTGCTGCTCGGCAAAGCGGCAGAACTGCCGATCCCATTGGCTGAGGGCTTGCAAATCCGGCACAGTCAGTTCCATAGGTCTGGCTTGGGTGTAACTGGACGCTGGATCCCCTACTGTGGATCTCTTCTTTAGGGTACGCGTCTCCCTCAGCTCTCCCAAGGCGGCTCAGGGCAGAGGGCACTGAGCTTTGCCGCAGAGCTGACTTACAAGCGCTGTTGGGATAGCCCCTAGCTCCAGGGATCGTCATCGAAGGGGCTGTCCGACCAGTAGCCGCCCGACTGGGGTGGAGGAGGCTGTTGGGGTGGTGGGTAGCCGATGGGAGTAGAGGGCGGCGGCGTGGGGATGGGAGTTGGCTTTTCCATATCCTCAAGCCGCGGCAGGTCGGCGGGTTTGGGCTCAACACCGAGGCTCCTCAGCTTGGCCTGAGCTTCCTGTATCTGGGCGTTCAGCTCTTCCAAGTACGCCCGGTAGTGGTTGGCGGCTTCTAGGTATTGCTTGGCTTTGCGCTCGTTATCTTTGATGACGGCCTCTAGCTCTTTGTTGCGAACGGTGTAATCGGCCTCTTGGTTGGTGAGGTTTTCGATGGCCTGGTTGAGCACAGCCCGCCGGCGCTCCAGTTGGGCCACGATCTCCGACAGTTGCCGTTCCCGCTCGCTGAGGCTGCGCTCGCGGTTTTGCGTTTGCTCCAGTTGAAAGGCGGCCTGGCTCAGTTGTTCACGTAGGTACATCACTTGGGGTTCAGTCTCGTTGCGCTCCTGCTGCAACTCGAAGACCCGCGCTTCTAAGTTGTCTTTTTCCTGCTGCAGCACTTCCCGCTCGTTCAAAAGACGGGTGTAGAGCTGGTTGAGGAAGTCCACCTCCATCACCACCTGGCTGAGCTGGGTGGCGTATTCCCCAACCAATGCCAACTCCCGCGCGAGGTTTTGGGTTTCGCTGGTGGCTTGCTCGGTGAAAAACTGGGGAAGCTGGGTGGTTTCTCTGAGGCGTTGGGTGAACTGTTTAAAGCGGAAGGAAAAGTTGCTCGCCATTGCCGGTGCGGTAGCCTCGAAGATCAGGAGAACGCCGATGGTCAGACAACAGTCTGGATCCCATCCACTCTAGCATCGAGCTGCAGTTTCTTTGGGGTAGAAATCCGTCCCAGCAACCTGTCTAAGTGAAGTCAGGGGTCGTTTCCGGTGTGGCAGCCTCCCGTCCTTCGGATTCGGCATCTGAGCCGGCAGCTTCGGCTACTTCTACTTTACAGTCGAGTCTCTGATTTCCATCTTTTTGTGCCTGCGATGGGACTGCGGCAATCCGGCGCAGCAGCCGTTGCAACAGCGGGGTGTGGCGATCGCCAACAACGGAGAAGCGGCTCTCGATCTCCTCAGCAGGGATGGGATCCAGTTGGGCCAGCTCCGGCTCGCTGAGGAGAAGTACCCGTATTGCAGCAAGGGGGATCTGCAAGAACAGGTTGGCCCCCCAAAACCCGAAGGCGGCTATGGCCAGGCCGGCCAGACGGGTGCCGTTGCCAGGGGTGAGGGGGGCAAAGAGGGGGGCGAAGTCGTAGAGGCGCTCAAAGACTTCCAGCAGCAGGAGTGCCGCCAATAGCGTCAAGATCTTGTGTTCGGGGCTGAGGAAGGCAGCCAAGATGCGGCGTTGGTCGGGGGTGAGTTCCTCGGGAGGAACGGCGGCCACCCACAGGCTGAAGACATCGAAGGGCTTGCGCCACTGCATGGCAAAGACTGGCCCAATGCCCGCCACGGCCACTGCGGCCTGCTCTACTCCCACCGACAGGAGAGGATCCCCGGTGGCCAACCCAATGACGGTTAGCCCAATCCACAAGGGGAAGAGGAGGATCCCGGCGGCATGGATCCAAAGGAAAGGTTCCTGCCAATGGCTGCGCATGGGGAAGTTCTAGAGGAAAGCGGAGCGGAGCTAGCGGCGGGACTTGTCCACCACTTCCAATTCCGAAAGGCGGAAGGTAACCAATTTATCCCAGTTGCCCCCCTCGAAGAGGACAGCGGCATGGTCGTCGGTAACCCGCTGTACTTGTCCTTCAAAGAGGTAGTAGGTATCGTTGGGATTGATGACCCGCACGGCCACGCCAGGGTAGATGGGGGGAAGTTCCTGAAGAAGGGAGGGAGTTGCAGTCATGGCGGCTGTTTACGATTCCTCGCGGGTGGCTAAGCCCTATCCTATCATTATGAAGGAAGGCCCTTCTTCTGCCGAACCTTTCTCTGGCAAAGCCAACCCCAAACGATGCCTGCTGACCCAGCGTCTTCCCCCTCCCAGACTTGGCATGTGCTGGTGATCGATGACGAGCAGGGACGGCGGGCTGTGGCCCTCAGTGCCGCCACCTATTCCATCGGCAGGGATCCCAGCAACGCCATTGTCGTCCATTCGGCGGCGGTTTCTCGGCAGCACGCGCTGCTCTTGCGGCTGCCGCAAAAAGGCGGTGGCTACACCTACCGGCTGTTGGACGGCAATATCGAAGGCAAGCGCAGCACCAATGGCATCTCAGTAAACGGGCAGAAATGTCTGAGCTGGGATCTCAAGGATGGGGATCAGATCCAGTTGGGGGATCAGGTGCGGATGCAGTATTGCATTCGCCAGTTGTCGAACGAAGAGTTTCAGCGGTATCTCCAGTCTGTCAGCTTTCGCAGCCTAAAGGCGGAGGTGGTGGATCGGCGCTCCACAACGATGCAGCGGTTTGACCCGCCCTCGATGCGGGTGATTTTGCCCCAACAGGAGAGGGCGGAGAAGGTTGAAGACGTGGGATCCCGCCGTCGCAACCCGCTGTGGCTGCTGTTCCAGACGCTCTGGGGACGTTTGGGGAGAAAGTCGAGGTGATTCAACTCTCAGGAATGCCCACCTGCTCTGAGTCTGAGCGAGCTGATGGGGTTTCGACGCGGTCTTGCTCTGATGCTTCTGCCTGCAGATCCAGGAGAGAAGGAGGAGAGTCTACTTCCCCGATCAATACTCCCCGCAGCCAGAGGGGGGCGATAAAGGTGGTGGCGATCACCATGACGATGATGCTGACGTCGAGAGCCTCGGAGAGAACCCCGCTGGCCGCTCCCACGCCGGCAAACACCAGGCCCACCTCGCCGCGCGGGATCATGCCCACGCCGATGGCATAGCGGTTGATGTCCGGCTTGCCGAACGCCCCCAGGCCGGCGGCCAGCTTGCCCACAATCGCAACGCTAACCAAGAAGACGGCAATGATCAGCCCCTCGCGGTTGGCGGGGAGGGTGGGGTTGAGCACGGCGAGGTTGGTTTTGGCCCCGACGCAGACGAAGAAGATGGGCACCAGCAGGTCGGAAACGGGCTTGATCTGTTCTTCTAGCTCCTGGCGCTTGTCGGTTTCCCCTAGAATTAGGCCGGCGGCAAAAGCGCCCAAAATCGCCTCCAGGTGGATCACCTGCCCTACGTAGGCCAACAAGAAAGCCAAGACCAGAGCGGGCAAAAGGGGGTTGCCGCGGGCTTTCAGGTTGTTGAGGAGAGCCACAAAGTAGGGGCTGAGGAGTCGCCCCAAGACGATAGAGCCGACGAGAAAGACGACAGCGCTGACGACGATGAGGCCAACATCGGCGACGTCAACCTCTCCGGTTTTGGCCAAGCTGGCCACCACCGCCAAGATGATGATGCCCAACACGTCGTCCAGGACGGCGGCGCCGATGATCACCTGCCCTTCGAGGGAGGTGAGTTTTTGCAGCTCGGCCAAGACGCGGGCGGTGATGCCAATGCTGGTTGCCGTCAGAGCCGCCCCGGCGAAGATGGCAGGGATGACAGGCACGTGAAAGAGGTAGAGCAGGCCCAGTGTTCCCGCCGCAAAGGGCACAGCAACCCCAATAACGGCCACGGCCGCCGCCTGCGGGCCAACCCGCAACAGTTCCCCCAGATCCGACTCAAGACCAATTTCAAAGAGAAGGATAACCACCCCCATCTCCGAGAGGATGTCGATGATCTGGCTTTGGGAGGAGAACACCTGCACCAGGGATCCCTTGTCAAGACCCGCGGTGGCCTGCAGAATCTGCATCAGAGCTGAGGACTGGGCCAAGGTAGGCAACGCCTCGGCAGAAAGCGGCCCTTCGGGAAAAACCAGTAACCCCAGGCCAGAACCGCCCACCAACACCCCTCCCAGCAACTCTCCCAGCACGGGGGGAAAACTCAGGCGAACGGCCATTTCTCCGCCAACGCGGCTGGCCAAGTAGATGACCACCAAGGCCAGCAGCACCGCCACCAAGATCAAGGAAGAGAGGTTGTCTCCCCCTGGCGCCTCGACGGGAGCGGCGGCTTCGACAGCCAGCAACACAGAGCTTAGGCAATTCAACAGCAAGATCTCACCCTTACTTAGATGGACAGCTTTTCGTCTAAGCCGGCCTGACCAGAGCGCCAGAAAAGCTTGTGTTGCCATCTCTGGGGTCGCCCTGCCGGAAGACTGTTACAAAAACTAACCTCCCGCGTAATCCCATGGCAACGCCCATGTGGGCACTCTTTCCCCTTGCCGATAGTCCAGATAATTAGCACTTATCTGGAGTATTGTCCCTGCTGCCCGCCGAGAATTGGGCCGAGGAGGGGCAGGGGCCAACTTCCCAGAACGACAATGGAGGAAATAGAAACTCTCGCAACCAAGCTAAGGCCCACCGATGAGCTACTACATCCCAATGCAACCTCATCTTTGAGCGCATGAAGGTCTATGCCGTCCACATCTCGGGGGGCGAGCTGGAAAGTCCCGACGCCGGGGATCCCGCCCGTATGATTCGCCTGCGCTACCGTGAAGCTGCCGAGCACATCCGCAAATTTGGCCAGATGGCCGTGCTGATGATCAACGACCTGGATGCCGGCGCCGGTCGCCTGAACAGCATGACCCAGTACACCGTCAACACCCAACTGGTGAGCGCCACCCTGATGAACATCGCCGACAACCCCACCAACGTGCAGCTTCCCGGCAGCTACGATCCCAAGCCCCTGCCGCGGGTGCCCATCATCGCCACCGGCAACGACTTTTCCACCCTCTATGCCCCCCTCATCCGCGATGGGCGCATGCGCAAGTTCTACTGGGAGCCCAGCCGCACCGACCGCATCCACATCGTTCACGGCATTTTTCAAGCCGACGGGCTGTCTCTTGAGGAGATTGAGCGCCTGGTGGACGCCTTTCCCGAGCAGGCCATCGACTTTTTCGGCGCCCTGCGCGCCCAGCTCTACGACGAGCAGGTATGGCAATTTATCCAAGAAGTCGGCCTGGAAGGGATTGCCTTTCGCCTGCTCAAAAGCAAAGAGGGCGCCCCCCAGTTTCCGCCACCGCGATTTTCTCTGGAGCAGTTGATCCAGGCCGGCCACCAGCTCAAAGCCGAGCAACACCAAGTAGAAGCCCGTCGCCTCTCCGAGGAATACCTTGGCCTCCGGCGCTCCGCTCCTCAAGAGCCGCCCCCCGCTTCCCCGCCATCCCCTCCTCCTGTGGCTGCCAACTCGGCCGATCCTGCCCCAGTTTCCCTCAACCCAGACGTGCAGGCCCAGCTTCGCCAGATCCTGGCCCAAGGCTATGAGATCCTGGTGGAGCATGCGGATCCGCGCCGCTACCGCGTTCATTCCTGGCAGGAGTGTGGAGTTGCCCACCTGAGAGAATGGGCCGCTGCCTGTCAGGCTGTCGAGCAGTGCCTCAGCCGTTTTCCCAAGGACTACATCCGGCTGGTGGGCGTAGATCCGGTGAAAAAACAACGGCGGGTCGAGGCCATCATCCACCGCCCCTGAGACTGAACCGGGGCAAAATGGCACAATGAGAGAGCCTCCCCTCTGCCCGACAATCCTCCCTGGATCATGCTGTTTTGAATCATGCTGTGGCTGCGTCTTCTCCTGGTAGCTTTGTGCGTCGTGTTAATGGGCTGGTTGTCTCCGCCTGCCCATGCTCTCCTCAACGACGACCGCTACGACGGCAACATCTTTGCCCTCTATGGCTCCAACGGCGGCATGATCCCCCCTCGTGTCTCCCTGAAACAGGCCAAAGAACAAGGGATCCCGGCCCTGCTGGTGTACTACATCGACGACAGCAGCGACTGCAAAAAATACGCAGCCACCCTGGCCAACCTGCAAGTTCGCTATGGCTGGGGAGTCTATTTCATTCCTTATTCTGTCGATTCCCTCCTGCCTGGGGATGAGCGTGGCCAATACTACAGCGGCCAAGTCCCCCAGACCCTGCTTTTTGACTCCCAGGGCAACCTCGTCTACCAATCCATTGGCAACCGCCCCATCACCGAAGTGGAAAACGCCATTCGCGCCCTCTTCCAGTTGGATCCCGTCCCCCCAGGGGTGATCCAAGCCAAACCCTTCAACGAGATCCAAACCGGGTTTGCCGGATCCCGTTCCCCCGCCCCCCCAGCCGAGGCGCAGCCGTGACCGCTCCTCCCGATTCCCCCGATTCCCTTGAGGCTCTGCAAGCCAAGCTCGAGATCTTGCAAGCGCGGCTGGCCGACCTGCGCGAGCTGGAGCGCCTATCCCAGCTCTCCCCCGAACACTGGGCTGAAATCCAGGCGGAAGTCAGCCAATTGGAACAACGTCTGCAAGCCTACCTGTTGGAAGTGTTTAACCCCGTTCCTGCCACCTTTTGGCAGGTGCTGCGTTTTGGCGGCCTGGGCCTGCTCCTCGGCATTGCCCTGCAGCGCTGGGCGCTGAGCTAGCACCCGTTAAGATTAAAAGCCCTTGGATCCCGGAGCTCCTTCCCATGCGCATGCGACGCTCCAGACCGTTCAGTTTTGACTGCAAGACCTCGCCTTTTCTGCCTCTGTTCGGCTTAGGCAGCTTTAGCTGCTTCTGAATTATCCTAGTGTTGCGGGCACCAGAAACGGCTTTTAAGGCACTGGGAACGGTCGATTGGGGCTGCTGTAAACCAGCCCAGAGGTCCGCGGTCGGTTTGCCGACTGCAGGGCTACTAAAAGCTCCTGACTTTAGTCTGGAGTAGTTTACAACCCCTCTCCTAGAGGGAGAGGAGAGTTGAGAACTAGAGTTACTCCCACCATCCAACTTCCCCACACCCCCAGAACCTGCCTCAGCAGCCCCAGACTCTCCCGCACCACCTGGGGGCTCAAGGGACGAGCCGGGATCCCCACCTTGGGCTTCTCTTTGGGGATGCCGCGATAGAAATTGGTGCCTCCCAACTGGATCTGCAGCCGCCAGGCAAAGGCCGCCTCGCTCCACCCCGAATTGGGGCTGGGATCCGCCCGCCCGTCGCGGCGACAGCGCTGCCAAAATCCCCAGGGATCCCCGCTGAGCAGGGCCAGGGTCAGCACCGTCAGGCGACAGGGCAGCCAGGTCAGCCCATCCTCACAGCGGGCCGGCACCGTGCCCAGGTAGGTGAAGGGGGCATGGCGGTAGCCCACCATCGAATCAAGCGTGCTGCTGGCTTTGTAGGCCAAAGCCAAGGGCGCCCCTCCCAAAAAGGCATAGAACAAAGGGGCCGTCGCCCCGTCGGGGGTATTCTCGGCTACCGTCTCGACCACCGCTCGCAAGATCTCCGCCTCCGTCAGGTGCTCCGTATCCCGGCCCACGTAGCGGCTTAGGCGCTGGCGGGCCTGCGGCAGATCCCCCTTTTCCAAGGGATCCAACACCTCCAAGGCGGCAAAGCGCAGGCTGCGCCCCCCTAGGCAACTGGCCATCAGGATGATCTGCATCAGGATCCCTGCCCAGGGATGGAGAGCCTGGGCAACGGCGATCAGCCCCCAGCCTGCCGCGTAGGATCCCGCCAGCAGCGCCAGGGTGAGAGCTGCCCCGCCCCAGCGCTGGGCCGCCGGCGTTGGGCAGCGCCTGAGAATGCAACTCTGGCCCCAGGCGATGACCGCCCCCATCACCCGCACCGGATGGGGCCACCCCCAGGGATCTGCCAACCAGTAATCCAGACCCAAAGCCGCCGCCAGCACCAGGGGAGCGGCTGGCTGACTCGGAAAAAACAGCAAGGTCTCCCTCCCGCAGGCGCGATCAGACCACAAACCCTCCCCCCTGACTTTGGGCTGCCTGCCAACTGCGGGCGTCGAAGTAGAGATCTTCCAGAGTTGTTTCCTCCAACACCTGCTCCACCCGCTGGGCGATCCGCCGCCAGAGGGCCTCCGTTACCCAGTCCAGCCCATCCGCAGAGCCTTCCTGCTGAGCCCCTGCCCTCTCAGCCGGGAGAGGATCCAGAGATTCTCCCACCGCCGCCAAAATGGCGCTAATTGGGATCCGCCGCGGTGCCCGTGCCAGCCGGTAGCCCCCCTGCGCCCCGCGCTGCGAACAGACCAAGCCAGCCTGGCGCAGCTCGATCAACAGCTTTTCCAGATAGGGGGCCGGGATCTGCTGTCGCTCGGCAATGGCCCGCACCGAGGCCACCTGGCCAAGCATCGCCAGATCCAGCAAAGCCCGGATGCTATAGGTAGCTCGCGTGGTCAGGCGCACCTGCTTTCTCCCGCCAATCTTCCCCGATCCTGCCACAGGGATCCCTTAACCTGGAAAGCAGTACCCGCTTAGCTCTGGCCTTGTCGAGATGGAGCGCCCCACCGCCAGCCTCTACTTGGTGGCCACCCCTATCGGCAACCGCGAAGACATTACCCTGCGGGCGCTGCGAGTCCTACGGGAAGTGGACTGGGTGGCGGCAGAAGACACCCGCCACTCCGGCCAGCTTCTTAAACACTTTCAGATCTCCGCCCGCCTCATCAGCTACCACGAGCACAACGCCGCCCAGCGCATCCCGCAAATCCTCAAGTATCTGGCGGCAGGGCAGTCGGTGGCCCTAATCAGCGATGCCGGCACACCCGCCATCTCCGATCCAGGAGAGGAACTGGTGCGCGCCTGTATCCAAGCTGGGATCCCGGTGATCCCGGTGCCTGGCCCGGTAGCGGCAGTGGCCGCCTTGGCTGCTTCTGGGCTGGCCACAGGGCGGTTTGTCTTCGAGGGGTTTTTGCCGCTCAAAGCCAGCCAACGACAAGCCCGTCTGCAACAACTGGCCCAAGAAGAGCGCACCGTCGTTCTCTACGAAGCCCCCCATCGCCTGCAGCAAACCCTGCAAGATCTCCTGGCTCACTGCGGCCCCCGGCGGCAGATCGTGCTGGCCCGCGAGCTGACCAAGCTGCACGAGTCCTTCTGGCGGGGATCCCTGGCCGCCGCTCTGGAGCACTGCGCCGCCCAGCCGCCGCGGGGGGAGTTCACCCTTGTTCTAGAGGGGCGGCCTGCCTCCGAAAAGGGCGAAGAAACCTCCCCCTCGGAAGCGGAAGTTCGCCAGGAGCTGGCCCGCCTGCTGGCCGAGGGCCTTCCCCGCTCCGCTGCCAGCCGCCAACTGGCCCGGCGCTTCCAGGGATCCCCCCTGTGGACGCGGCGCCGCCTTTACGATCTCTGCTTACAACTGGAGCCCCCTCCCTCCCTGGCCCCTCCGGCAAGCGACGACGAGACAGAATCCTAGAGCATGGCGCGCATCTTGTTGGTGGACGACGAAGTGGAGCTGGCCGATTCCCTGGCCCAGCACCTGCGGCGAGAGGGCCACAGCGTGGACGTGGCCTACGAGGGAAACAGCGCCTGGGAGCTGCTGCAGAAGCCCCCAGCCCCACCCTACGACTTGCTGGTACTGGACTGGATGTTGCCGGGCCTGTCCGGCCTCTCCCTCTGCCAACAGGTGCGACAGGTAGATCGCGCCACCCCCATCCTCTTCCTGACCGCCAAAGATACTCTCGACGACCGGGTGGAAGGGCTGGACGCCGGCGCCGACGACTACCTGGTCAAGCCCTTCGAGCTGCGGGAGCTGCTGGCGCGGGTGCGAGCCCTCTTGCGGCGGGCTGCCGGCCCCGGCGAAGGGATCCCTCGCCTGCAAATTGGAGACCTAGAGCTGGATCGGGAGAACCAAGTGGCCTACCGCCAAGGACGGATGATCCACCTCTCCCAAAAAGAGTTCCGCCTGCTGGAGTACTTCATGGCCCACCCCGGCCAGTTGCTCACCCACGAGCAGATCTACGAGCGGGTGTGGGCCGGCGAGGATCCCCCCAGCAGCAACGTCCTGGCTGCTCAGGTGCGCCTGCTGCGGCGCCGCCTCCGTCTGCCCGGCTCCCCCGAGTTGATCCACGCCGTCTATGGCAAAGGCTACCGCTTCGGGCCTGTGGCCGAGGATCCTCAGCAGCCGCCAACCCCCCTCTCCCCCTGGGAGAGGGGCTGAGGGTGAGGGATTACTTGGACTTGAGCTTCTCCGCCTTCTCGATGGCCTCCTCGATGGTGCCCACCAGATAGAAAGCCTGCTCCGGCAGATGATCCAGTTCTCCGGAGAGAATGCGCTGGAAGCCTTTGATGGTGTCCTCCAACTTCACGTACTTGCCAGGCGAGCCAGTGAAGACCTCGGCCACAAAGAACGGCTGCGACAGGAAGCGCTCGATGCGGCGGGCGCGGGCCACCACCAGCTTGTCCTCTTCCGACAGCTCGTCCAACCCCAGAATGGCGATAATATCCTGCAACTCTT
The DNA here is from genome assembly GCF_047502605.1 of Synechococcus sp. RC10A2. Taxonomy (NCBI): domain Bacteria; kingdom Bacillati; phylum Cyanobacteriota; class Cyanophyceae; order Synechococcales; family Synechococcaceae; genus Synechococcus; species Synechococcus sp. RC10A2. The sequence continues at coordinate 72,669 of NZ_JANSHP010000019.1, read as the reverse complement.
TGTAGCGCTGCAGCGTTTGCTTCACCGCCTGAGCGGTGTTGTAGTGCTCCTCGCCCACAATGTCTGCCTGCAAGATGGTGGACGAAGAATCCAGGGGATCCACCGCCGGGTAGATGCCCTTGGCCGCCAGGCTGCGCGACAGCACCACCGTCGAATCCAGGTGGGCAAACGTCGTCGCCGGCGCCGGGTCCGTCAGGTCGTCGGCGGGCACGTACACCGCTTGCACCGACGTGATGGATCCCTGCTTGGTGGAGGTGATCCGCTCCTGCAGGTTGCCCATTTCCGTGGCCAAGGTGGGCTGGTAGCCTACCGCCGAGGGCATGCGGCCCAACAGCGCCGACACTTCCGAGCCAGCTTGCACAAAGCGAAAGATGTTATCGATAAACAGCAGCACATCCTGCTTGTTGACGTCGCGGAAGTACTCCGCCATCGTCAAGGCGGTCAGGCCCACCCGCATACGAGCGCCCGGCGGCTCGTTCATCTGGCCGTACACCAGCGCTACTTTGTCCAGCACCCCCGATTCTTTCATCTCGTTGTAGAGGTCGTTCCCCTCGCGGGTGCGCTCTCCCACGCCGGCAAACACCGATAGGCCGGAGTGCTCCTCGGCAATGTTGTGGATCAGCTCCTGGATGAGCACCGTCTTGCCGACGCCGGCGCCGCCAAACAGGCCCACCTTGCCACCTCTCTTGAAGGGGGCCAGCAGGTCGATCACCTTAATGCCGGTTTCAAAGGGCTCCGGTTTGACGGTCAGCTCCACAAAGGGCGGCGCGCTGCGGTGGATGGGGGCAAACTCCTTGGCTTGCACCGGCTCTCCTTGATCCACTGGCTCCCCCAGCACGTTGAAAATGCGACCCAGGGTAGCCTCGCCCACCGGCACGGTAATCGGGGCACCTGTATCCACCACTGGCATGCCCCGCACCAAGCCATCGGTAGAAGACATGGCCACGGCCCGCACGCGGTTATCCCCCAAAAGCTGCTGCACCTCAAAGGTGACTTTGACCTTCAATCCGCTTTCGGTCGTCGCCTCCACCTTGAGAGCGTTGTAGATTTCAGGCAGCTTGCCGCTGGGAAACTCGGCGTCGATCACAGGTCCAATGACCTGAGTGATGTAGCCAACGTTGGTCGCAGTAGCGGTGGCAGTAACCATGGTCGAGGCTCAGCTCCTTGTGTACTCAGTTGCAGTTATGGACTCAGCGATGCCGGATGGGAGTTTCAGAATGGGCCATGAGAAGATCTCGGACTGGGCGGCTGGATCCCGGTAGCAAAAGCCAACAGGTCTACCCCTGGACTTCGGTCTCGCGGCTCGGTTCTCTTCTGCCCAAGGGTACCGCTTCAAGGCCAATACAAAACCCTAGCTAATGTCTTAGGGGTTAGACTACTGGGTTTTTGAAGCGGTTGACTACCCATGCCGCCATACAAAAGGTACCACAAGGCCGTCCCAAAGGACAGAACGGGGCTCTAAACCCAGTTTTTTGCTCCTTTGGCAATGGCTTTGGCTTCCCCACTCGGCAGGGAACTGGCTCAGTACTCAAAGGTCATCGGCGGGAAACGGGAGGAGGAGAAGCGGCCAGTGCCCGGTTCTCGAGCAGCGGCGGGATCCCGAAAGCTCTCTGCCTCCTGCTGAAAACGCTGTAGCGCTTGTTCGATTTCCCGGAGCCTTGCTTGAATTTGCCCTTGCCGTTCCTGAATGAACTCCAATTCCTGGTTGAGCCGCTGCTTTTCCACAGTGAGCTGCTGCATCTCGGCATAGAGAGCCGATTCGGTTTTGCGGCGAGGGATCGAGCGTAACTTTGGGCGGGGCCGGGAGCGGGGCACGCGGGGCAAGCTCATAACAGAACAAATGGGATCCAGAGAAAAGGGCGTTGCGCCCATCCTAGCGCGCTCTCGCAGGCAAGAGGGCTGATGGCCTTGGCAGATGTTCGGATCTGGAGGCATGGCTGATAGGCGCCGCCTGGAGGATGTGCGCCCTTGGCGGCAACCCTGTTCCTCGGTAGGATCCGACTTGTCTAGGATGGGGAAAAGCAATGGTCGAAACCGCAGCGGAACTGTTGCAGCGCTATGGCAGCGGCGAGCGGGACTTCAGCAACAGCCAATTGGCCGAAGCTGACCTGGCCGGTGCCGACTTGGCCGGGATCGACCTGGGCGGAGCAACCCTCCAGCAGGCCAAACTGGCCGCTGCCAACCTGGAGCGGGCCTACTTGAGCGGCGCCGACCTCAGCCAAGCCGATCTGCAGGGATCCAACCTGCGCCTGGCCAATCTAGAAAAGGCCAAATTGCAGGGATCTCGATTGCAAGGGGCCAACCTGCGCGGCGCCAACCTGACCGCAGCCGACCTGAGTGGTGCCGATCTCAGCCAGGCAGACCTGGCGGGGGCCAACCTCAGCGGCGCCAACCTGAAAGGGGCCAACCTCAGCGGCTGTAAACTCAAGCTTGCCAACCTGCGGGGAGCCTGTTACGACACGGCCACTCACCTAGAAGCAGATGTCGCTCCCACCGAGTTGGGCATGGTTTCCGCCTAGCCTGCGGCTAGTTGTCCTGAGGCTCCAGATCCAAGATCTCCTGGATCTCGGCATCGGTATAGCCCACCGCCCGCAGCTTCTCTGCCACCGCCTCGATCTCCTGCGCCGACAGATCGTGCTGGCGTACCCGATCCCAGAGATTGGCCACAATCTGCAGCAGCAAACGGCTGCTTTCCGCCTCGAACAGCTCAAAAGCCGTCGCCATCTCGATTGCCTGCAACACCTCCTCGGCGCTGCCAATCGGCTGATCGAGGGATTGTTCCTCCAGATCCACCAGCAACTGGCGCAGCTGATTCAGGCCCTCCCCAAGAGCAGACATACCCCCGGCTCCTCAACGGCACCTGAGCACTCACCCTAACAGGCTTGCCTCCCTGGGCAAAAGGGATCCGATGAATTCCGCACCACCTGAGGCTATTCTGAGTAGAGGAACAATTTAGTGGCAAGCGCCAGGATTGTTGAAGGGCCGGCGAAGCGGTTCACAACAATCTACAACTACAAAAGGAGATGCACGAGTATGGCCCCAGCGAACGTCCTGCCCAACACCCCCCCGTCCCCCACTGATGGGGGCGGCACTGCCCTAGACTACAGCAGCCCAAGGTATCGGCAGGCCTACTCCCGCATCAACGGTATTGTTATCGAAGGCGAACAAGAAGCCCACGACAACTACCTCAAGCTGGCCGAAATGCTGCCGGAAGCTGCAGAGGAGCTGCGCAAGCTGGCCAAGATGGAATTGCGCCACATGAAAGGCTTCCAGGCCTGCGGCAAAAACCTGCAGGTGGAACCCGATGTGGAGTTTGCCCGCGCCTTTTTCGCGCCCTTGCGGGACAATTTCCAAAGCGCTGCAGCGGCAGGGGATCTGGTCTCCTGTTTTGTCATTCAGTCTTTGATCATCGAGTGCTTTGCCATTGCCGCCTACAACATCTACATCCCGGTTGCCGATGACTTTGCCCGCAAGATCACCGAGGGGGTAGTTAAGGACGAGTATCTGCACCTCAATTTTGGGGAGCGCTGGCTGGGCGAGCACTTTGCCGAGGTTAAAGCCCAGATCGAAGCAGCCAACGCCCAAAATCTGCCTCTAGTTCGGCAGATGCTGCAGCAGGTAGAGGCGGATGTGGAAGCCATTTACATGGATCCCGAGGCCATTGTAGAAGACTTCATGATCGCCTACGGCGAGGCCCTGGCCAGCATCGGCTTCAACACCCGCGAGGTAATGCGCCTCTCGGCCCAGGGTCTGCGGGCCGCCTGACGCAACTCAACTCTGCCTGCCGATTGGTTTTCCGGCCTGGCTGGAACGCTCCCTACCCTCTCTGGGTGCGGACATGTTTTGATGGGATCCGGATGGAGCTCATAAAGTTAAGTATCGAAGTGAGTGAGCATCTATGTTCGGCCTGATCGGGCACCTGACCAGCCTGGCCCACGCAAAACGGGTGGCAGATAAGCTGGGGTATTCCGAATATGCGGAGAGCGACCTGGAATTTTGGTGCATGGCTCCGCCTCAGGTGGTGGACGAGATCGTGGTGACCAGCATCACGGGCCAAAAAATCTATGGCCAGTACGTCGAATCCTGTTTCCTGCCGGAAATGCTGGCGGGGGGACGGGTGAAGGCGGCCTGTCGCAAGATTTTGAATGCGATGGCCTTGGCGCAGCGGCGCGGCTTGAACATCACCACCCTGGGAGGATTTAGCAGCATTATTTTCGAGAATTTTCGCCTCGACACCCTCAGGCGGGTGCGCAACATCGACCTGGAAATTCGGCGTTTTACCACCGGCAACACCCACACGGCCTATATCATCTGTCAGCAATTGCAGGCGGCGGCCCAGCGCTACGCCATGGATTTGGCAGCTGCCACAGTTGCCGTGGTGGGGGCCACCGGCGATATCGGTAGTGCCATCTGCCAGTGGTTGGTAGCCCACACTTCCCCGGCCAAATTGCTGTTGATAGCCCGCGAGCGGCGACGCCTGGAAGAGCTGCAGGCCAAACTTAAAAAAGGGGAGGTCTGTTCCTTGGAAGAGGCCTTGCCCCGCGCCGATTTCATCGTCTGGGTGGCCAGCATGAGCCAAGGAGTGACCCTCGATCCTCAGGTGCTTCCGGATCCCTGCGTGATCATCGACGGTGGCTACCCGAAAAACATCGCCTCCAAGTTGCAGCGCAAGGGGCTGTACGTGATCGACGGCGGCATGGTGGAACACTCTCTCGATATCGAGTGGAATATTATGCAATTTTTGAATGTGGCCAACCCGGCCCGCCAGCTCTTCGCCTGCTTTGCCGAGGCGATGCTCCTGGAGTTCGAGGGCCTGTACACCAATTTTAGTTGGGGCCGCAACTTGATCACCCTAGAAAAGCTGGATTTAATCGGGCAACTGTCCCGCAAGCACGGCTTCCGTCCCCTTATGCCCGAAGCCTAGGTTTAGCTGGGCTGACCCCCTGAAAAGCGGTAACTCAGAGGAGGGGCAATCTGAGACAAGGAGATCCCCGCCCTAGCGGGGGTAGGGATCTGGAATCGAGATACTCACGTCCAACTTTCCGGCCACAGGGCACCCAAAGAGTTTCCCCCACACCCAGAGATCTCAATCAGTTGAAAAGAACCCCAGAAACGCCGCGAGAGAGCCACCATGTCTCAATCTTTTACCGCCCACCTCTGGCAGACGATCGAGCCCATCTACCAACAGATCTTGGATCACCCCTTTAACCAAGAGCTGGCCGCAGGCAGCCTCTCGCGGCAGCGCTTTCAGTTCTATCTGCAGCAGGATGCTCTTTATCTCACCGATTTTGCCCGCGCCCTTGCCTTGATCGGGGCCCGTTCCGAGGGGGCTGAGCGGGTGGTGAGTTTCTTGAACTTTGCCCTGGGGGCCATTGTGGCCGAGCGCAGCCTGCACGAGAGTTACTTTCGCCTCTACGACATCCAGCCGGAGACAACCTACGCTCCTGCCTGCTTCGCCTACACCCGTTTTCTATTGGCTGGGGCTGCCTTGGATCCCTACGAGGTGGCCATGGCCGCTGTGCTGCCCTGCTTCTGGATTTACCGTGAGGTGGGATCCGCCATTTACCGCACCGCCAAGCCCAACAATCCTTATCAACAATGGATCGACACCTATGCCGGGGAAGAATTTGCCCAGGTGGTGCAACAGGCCCTGGACATCACCGACTCCTTGGCTACGCAGACCACAGCGGCGACGCGGGAGAAGATGACGGCTGCTTTTGTCACCGCCTCTCGCCTGGAATGGCTGTTCTGGGACAGCGCCTACCGCCTGGAAACCTGGCAGCCCGCCTGATCCCCGCCGGGCCTGGCGGCTCAGCAAGGTCGTCATGGCCATGGCATGTGGTTATGGTCCAACGCCAAGATGACCCGCACCTGGGTCAACAGCTCCAGCTCTTGTCTCAGATAGCCCAGGCAGGTCTTGGCTTCTGCGGCGGTGGGGCGGTTCTGCGGCGGCGCGCAGCGCATCACGGCTGAGATGTAGCAATCCCGCAATTGCAGGCCATCTTCCCGGTGCAGAGAGATGGGTTGATTGGCAAACCTGGCCCGGCGCAGAGCGCGAAATAGCCAATCCCCGCTGGGATCCCCCGTAAACACCCGCCCGGTGCGGTTGCCCCCATGGGCTGCCGGCGCCAAGCCGATCACCCACAGCCGCGCCTGCACATCCCCAAACCCCGGCACCGGTCGGCCCCAGTAGAGCTGGTCACAAAAACGGGCCACCTTTTGCTGGGCAACCGCCTCTCGCCAAGCCACCAGGCGGGGACAGCGGCGGCAAGCGACGATCTCAGCCTGTAGCGCCGCCCAGGGCTGGTGATCCGCCAACGCCTCACTCTTCTTCTCCCTCATCCTCCGTCGGCTCGTCAACGGGGGTGGAGTCGTCGATGAGCTGGTCGTCATCCAAGATCAGGCGAGGCGGCAGCTCTGGCAGCACAACAGGCTCCTCCTCTTCCTCCGGCTCCGGTTCTGGCGCCATCTCCTCGTAGGTGCTGAAGCCCGTGCCCGCCGGGATCAAGCGCCCGATGATCACGTTCTCCTTCAGGCCCCGCAGCCAGTCGGACTTGCCTTCGATGGCCGCCTCCGTCAGCACCCGCGTGGTCTCCTGGAAGCTGGCCGCCGAGATGAAGCTGTCGGTGTTCAAGCTGGCCTTGGTGATCCCCAGCAGAACGGGCGTGTACTTAGCCGGCGCCCCGCCGGTGATGGCCATGGTAGCGTTGGTCTGCTGGATTTCCCGCAGCTCCACCAGCTCGCCGGGCAACAGGACGGTGTCGCCGCTGTCGTCCACCCGCACCTTGGAGGTCATCTGGCGCACCACAATCTCGATGTGCTTGTCGGCAATCTCCACCCCTTGCGAGCGATAGACGTTCTGCACCTCGTTGACCAGGAAGCGCTGCACCTCCCGCAAGGCTAGCCGTGCCGCTTGGTCGTCGCCCAAGGTTTGGCGATGGTACTCAAAGTAGATCTCCAAGAGGTCGTGGGGGTTGGCCGGGCCGTCGGTCAGCGGATCCCCCACCTGTACCGGCTGGCCATCGACCACGATCAGGTTTTGCCCCGGCATCACCGAATACTCGGTAACCGTACCATCGGCTTCGATGACCCGCAGATCCGGCTCTTCTCCTCGCCAGCTCAGTTGCACCGTGCCGGGCCGCTTGGCCAGAACACACATTTCCTTGGGCTTGCGGGCCTCCAACAGCTCCTCGATCCGCGGCAGACCCTGGATGATGTCCCCCGTCTTGGCCCGCTCAAACACCAGGAGGGCCAAAGAATCCCCCCGCTGCACCAGATCCCCATCCCGCACCTGCAGAATGGCACCCGCCGACACCAAATAAGGCCGCGCCAACCGCAACACCACTTGGCCATCGGCGATCTGCATCACTTGCCCCGACTCGGGGGCAGGGATCCCCGGCGCCAGCTCGTCGCCGGCCCGCACCAGCGCTCCCACCTCGACGCTGGCTTGGCCCGTCAGAGGCACCGTCAGCAGGTCGTCGTCGGTAACCACCAGAACCCGTCGCACCACCTCCGCGCCCTGGCGGATCCCCTGCACGATCCCGGCTTTTTTGGCCTGAATCTCGGTGCGGGCGATAACACCCCCCCTGCCGATACTGTCTCCTTCGCTCACCAACAGCCGCGTGTGGGTACTCCCCTGGGTTAGATCCGCCTCCACGTCTCGGCGCAGCAGCAGGGTTTCCAAGATCACCAGTTGCAGGCGACGGATACTGGGATCCTTCTCATCTTGGATCAGTTCAATATCGGCCTTCAGTTGCGGGGCGTCGGTATCGATCTCCAGCACCAGTTGTGTGCGCAGCAGTTCTACCGGCCCCACCGACTTCACCCGCTCCCCATCCTTGAAGGGAACGCGCTGCACCGCCCGCAGGCGAATGGAGCGGCCAGACTCGCTGGTAGACTCTTGGCTGGGCACCACCGGCCGGTCGGGGATCTCGTACTCGTACACCGGGCGCAGCAGCAGGCCTGGCCCTTCAGGCGTCTCCACCTGCTCCAGATAGACCAATCGGTCAGGGACGATGCTGCTGAGCAGCTTCTGGCCCGGCTGGATTAGCGTGCCGGTGGGTATTTCCAGGTCGGCGGGGTCGTCCACCAGATGCAGGGATCCGGGCTTGATGACGATCTCCCGCAGGATGTCGTTTTTCTGGATAACCTCGACGACGCCAGCATTTTGGCAGAAGATGTCCTTCACCACCTCGGTGCCGGCTTCTACGTACTGGCCATCCTCCACGTTCAACAGGGAGATGTCCTTGTTCACCTCGTGGGTCTCCTCCGGGATCCACAGCAAGGTGCCGCCCCGGATGACCTCATAGCCCTGCTTCGCCTTGCCCCGCCGGGCCACCTCGACACCGGCAAACTTCACCAGGCCGCCCGTCTGGGTGCGGAAATTGTTCTCGATCAGCTCCGCCACTACCTCGTCGTTGCCCACTTTGGTGCCCGGCGTGGCCTTGAGGACAAAGGTCTGGCCGCTGGCCGTATCCAGCAAAAATTGCTCCCGGCCCTGGTGGGATTCCACCCGCACCCGCGCCTCGTGCAACACCACCGCGGCGTTGATGATCTCCACTTCGCGCCCACTTTTGGTGTCGCTGCGCTCCGGCAGCCGCACGATGCCGCCGTGCTCGGTTACCAGCGAGGTCTCAGCGATCACATCCCCCGCCTGCACCCGATCCCCGTTTTTCACCACCGGCTCGGCCCCCGGCGGCAGGTTGTATACCTGGCCGGACATCACCCAGATCAACCCTTGCCGCTGCGCGGTGCAGGTGGTGTTGCCCTGGCGGTCGGTTTTCTCCTCGATGGGCAGATCGGCAAAGCGGATTTCCCCCGCCAAGTCGGCCACCACCTCCTTCTGGGCTTTCTCGGTGCTCTTGCGCACGGCCTTGGCTACAGTCACTTCCGCAATCAACTGATCCCGCTGCACCTGGGCCCCGTCCCGCACCAGCAGAGTGGATCCCTGCGTCATGTCGAAGACTTCCCGTTGTCCGTCTGGCCCTTCCAGGACAATTTGGTTGTTCGCTTCTAGCTGCAGGGCATCGTCGCCGTGGCGGGTGCGGAAGGGGCGGGTGCGCAGATTTTTCGGGAACCGCACCACGCCAGCAAAGGGGGCGCGAATTTGGCGGGCCACCTCCCCGGTAAACACACCTCCCGTGTGGAAGGTGCGCATGGTTAACTGGGTGCCCGGCTCCCCAATCGATTGAGCGGCGATGATCCCGACCGCCTCCCCCAGATCCACCAGCCGGGAGTGGGCCAGGCTCCAGCCATAGCACATCCGGCACACCGATCGGTTGGCCTCGCAGGTGAGGGGAGAACGCACCATCACCTGCCGGATGCCGGCCTCCACAATGGCCTTGGCCAAGTCGTGATCCACCTCTTGGTTGCGGCGGGCAAGGATCTCCTGGGTTTGCGGGTGCACCACATCCCGCGCCAGCACCCGGCCCACCAGGCGCTCCTCCAGCGACACCACCACCTTGTCCGCATCCATCAGGGGTTCCAGCAGGATCCCTTGGTCGGTGCCGCAGTCGGATTCCCGCACGATCACATCCTGAGACACGTCCACCAAACGGCGGGTCAGGTAGCCAGAGTCGGCAGTGCGCAAAGCCGTGTCCACCAAGCCCTTGCGCGCCCCGTAGGAAGAGATGATGTATTCGGTAACCGTCAGGCCCTCGCGGAAATTGGTTTTAATCGGCAAGTCGATGATCTCCCCCTGCGGGTTGGCCATCAGGCCGCGCATGCCCACCAACTGCCGCACCTGCGAGACGTTCCCCCTCGCCCCCGAGTTGGCCATCATGTACACGGAGTTGAGGGGATCGTTCTGGCGGAAGTTGCTGAGCATCTCCTCCTTAATCTGGTCGTTGGTCTGGTTCCAGGTATCGATCACCTTTTGATAGCGCTCCACCTCGGTGATCTCGCCGCGGGTGTAGCGCTCCGTGGCCGCCTCGATCTCCGCTTCTGCCTGGGCCAACAACTGCCGCTTGCTGGGTGGAATGCGCAGATCCTCGATGCTGATGGAAACGGCAGCCTGGGTGGCGTATTTGAAGCCCAGGGCCTTCAGAGCATCCGCCATCTGAGCGGTGCGGGCGGTGCCGTAGCGAGCAAACGACCAGGCAATCAGATTGCGCAGCTCTTTTTTGCCGATTTGATAGTTGCGAAAGGGTACAGGGGGCGGCGGGGTCTTGGCCTTGGCGCCATCGGCGGCCTGCCGGACTAGACCGGCGGAAAAGCGTCCTTTTTCGCTCATAATGCCTCGGTGATAACTCTGACAGTTCTGGACAAGGGGGCAGGGATCCCAGCTACCCATCGACAAGGGCAACGTCCACAGGGGCAGCCTCAAGCAGACAAAATATCTTGCACCGTTTTGTTGAAGATGATCCGGCCCGCCGTGGTGCGAATGTATTGGCTGATCACGTTGCCGTCCCGATCCTCGCGGATGCGGCGGTAGTTGGTGATCTTGAGGCGGGTGCCGCCCGGCTCCTCGATAATCTGAGGCTCCGACTCTTTTTCCTCTTTGCCCAACTCCATCGGGCCGCTGTAGCGCACCCAGATTTTGCTGTGCAGGCCGATGACGCCGCGGTCGTAGGCGATGAGGGCGTCCTCCAGGCTGGCAAAATAACGATCGCCAAGGTCGGGGGCGTGGGGATTGTCCGCCGTCAGATAGTAGCACCCCAACACCATGTCTTGGCTGGGAGTAATAATCGGAGCGCCTGTGGCCGGGGAGAGGATGTTGTTGGTGGCCAACATCAGCAAGCGTGCCTCCGCCTGGGCTTCCAAGGAGAGAGGCACATGCACCGCCATCTGGTCGCCGTCGAAGTCGGCGTTGAAAGCCGGGCAGACCAAGGGGTGGAGCTGAATCGCCCTCCCCTCCACCAGGATCGGCTCAAAAGCCTGGATCCCGAGGCGGTGCAACGTTGGGGCACGGTTGAGCAAAACTGGGTGGCCGTCGATTACGTCCTCCAGCACGTCCCAAACCTGCGGGTCATTGCTCTGGATCAGCTTTTTGGCGGCTTTGATGTTGTTGACGATGCCCCGCTTGATCAACTTGTGGATCACAAAGGGCTGGAACAGCTCGATGGCCATCTCTTTGGGCAAGCCACACTGGTGCATGCGCAGGTTGGGCCCCACCACGATCACCGAACGCCCAGAGTAGTCCACCCGCTTGCCGAGCAGGTTTTGCCGGAAACGCCCCTGCTTGCCCTCAATGATATCGGAGAGGGACTTGAGGGGACGGTTGTTGGCCCCCACCACCATGCGCCCCCGCCGACCGTTGTCGATCAGGGCGTCCACCGCCTCCTGCAGCATACGCTTCTCGTTGCGCACGATGATCTCCGGCGCCATGATCTCCTGCAGCCGCGCCAGGCGGTTGTTGCGGTTGATCACCCGACGGTAGAGATCGTTGAGGTCGCTGGTGGCAAAGCGCCCCCCATCCAACTGCACCATCGGGCGCAGATCGGGCGGGATCACCGGCAGCACCCGCAGCACCATCCACTCTGGCCGGGCTCCCGTGGCGATGAAGTTGTCGATCACGCGCAGCCGCTTGATTAGGCGCGCCCGCTTCTGGCCGCGGGCGCTGGCGATCTCCTCCCGCAACTGCTCCGCCTCTTTTTCCAGGTCGATATCCTTGAGCAGGCGTTCGATGGCCTCCGCCCCGATCATGGCCCAGTTCTCCGGCAGTTGCAGCTCGGATCCCTCCTCGTACATCTGATCCTCGATCTCCAGGTATTGATCCTCGGTCAGCAACTGCTTGTAGGAGAGGTTGGGAGCGTTGCCCGGATCCACCACCACGTAGGCGTTGAAGTACACCACCTGCTCCACGTCCCGCAGCGGCATGTCCAACAGCGTGGCGATGTGGCTGGGGATCCCTTTCAGGTACCAAACGTGGGTGACCGGGGCGGCCAGTTTGATGTAGCCCATACGATGGCGGCGCACCCGCGACTCGGTCACCTCCACCCCACAGCGCTCGCAGACAATGCCGCGATGCCGCACTCGCTTGTACTTGCCGCAGTGACACTCCCAGTCCTTAACCGGCCCGAAGATGCGCTCACAGAAGAGACCATCCATCTCCGGCTTGAGGGTTCGGTAGTTGATGGTCTCCGGCTTGGTGACTTCTCCCACCACTTGGCCGTTGGGCAGGGTGCGCTGGCCCCACTCTATAATCCGCTCCGGAGAAGCTAGCCCAATCTTGACATAGTCAAAGCGTTGCTCCGTTTTGGCCATTGCCGTTGTTCTCCTGACTTGCTGCCCTAGCAACTACAAAGGAAGGGGAGAGGAACCCCACCCCTCCTCTCCTGAGCCGAATGGGATCCCTGGCATCAATCAAAAATCGTCCTCTTCCTCCCTGTCTTCGTCTTCCTCGCGGCTGCGCCTGGCTAAGGTAAAGGTTCCTCCTGCCGCTGGAGAAAGATCCTCGGATGTAACGGATTCATAAGTGGGCCGCGAGGGGGTGTGGCGGCTGGAGACATCGGCCATCAGATCCACCTCCACATCGCGGGTCTGGCCGTCGCTGTCCACCTCCACCTTATGGACAGACACGTCCAGGCAGAGGGACTGCAGCTCCCGCACCAACACCTTGAAAGATTCCGGCGTGCCGGGTCGAGGGATGGGCTTGCCCTTGACGATGGCGTTGAGGGCCTCGTTGCGCCCCACCATATCGTCCGACTTGACGGTGAGCAGCTCCTGCAAGATGTAGGCCGCTCCAAACGCCTCCAAAGCCCACACCTCCATCTCGCCAAAGCGCTGGCCACCCTGCTGCGCCTTACCCCCCAGGGGCTGCTGGGTTACCAGCGAGTAGGGGCCGGTGGAGCGGGCGTGGATCTTGTCGTCCACCAAGTGCACGAGCTTCAGCATGTAGGCCCGGCCCACCGTAACCGGCTGGTCGAAGGGCTCGCCTGTGCGGCCATCAAACACCTGCACCTTGCCGCAGTATTTGCCCTCAGGGTTGAAGATCCAGTCCTTGCCGGTCTTCTCGCGCGCCTCCCGCAACTTGGCTTCCACGGTCAGTCGGGAAGCCTCCAGGCCGTGCATTTCATCGAAGGGCATTAGCTTAAAGCGCACCCCCAAGTGCTCCGCGGCCCAGCCCAGCAGGCACTCGTACACTTGGCCCACGTTCATGCGGGAGGGCACTCCCAGGGGGTTGAGCACCACATCCACCGGCGTGCCATCGGGCAGATAGGGCATGTCCTCAACCGGCAAAATGCGGGAGATGATGCCTTTGTTGCCGTGGCGGCCAGCAATCTTATCTCCCACCTGGATTTTGCGCTTGAGGGCAATGTAGACTCGCACCACCATGTTGGCTCCCGGCGGCAGCTCATCCCCCTGCTCGCGGGTAAAGATGCGTACATCCACCACCCGTCCGCGCTCGCCGTTGGGCACCCGCAGCGAGTTGTCGCGCACGTCGCGAGCTTTCTCGCCGAAAATGGCCCGCAACAGCCGCTCCTCTGGCGGTTGATCCGACTCCCCTTTGGGAGTGACCTTGCCCACCAAAATATCGCCGGCTTCCACCCAAGCCCCAATGCGCACAATGCCGTTTTCGTCCAGGTTGCGCAGGGCATCTTCCCCCACGTTGGGAATCTCGCGGGTGATCTCTTCCGGCCCTAGCTTGGTCTGCCGGGCTTCGATCTCGTACTTCTCGATGTGTACCGAGGTGAAGACATCATCGTAGACCAGCCGCTCGCTGATCAAGATGGCATCTTCGTAGTTGTAGCCCTCCCAGGGCATGTAGGCCACCAAGACGTTTTGGCCCAAGGCCAGCTCGCCTCCCTCGGTCGCCGGGCCGTCCGCCAGCACCTGCCCGGGCACCACCCGATCCCCCGCGTAGACAAGAGGGCGCTGGTTGAGACAGGTATCTTGGTTGGAGCGCTGGTACTTCTGCAAGCGGTAAACAATCGGATCCCCGCCGTCGTCTGGCCGCACCACGATTTCGTCGGCGGAAACATAGGTCACCACGCCACTGGTGCGCGACACCACCACCATGCCAGAGTCCCGCGCCGCCTGGGCTTCCAAACCCGTGCCCACATAAGGCCGATCCGGCTTGAGCAGGGGCACCGCCTGCCGCTGCATGTTCGCCCCCATCAGGGCGCGGTTGGCGTCGTCGTGCTCCAAAAAGGGGATCAAGGAGGTGGCCACCGAGATCACTTGCACCGGCGACACCTGCACGTAGTGCACCTCGCTGGGGTGGGCGGTGGTAAATTCCTGGCGGTAGCGCACCGGCACCAAGTCGGCGGTGATGCGGCCTTCGGCATCCACCGGCACATCCCCCGGCGCCACGCGATACTCGTCCTCCTCGTCGGCGGTGAGGTAGACCATCCCCAGATCCTTGCGCACCACGCCGTTTTCGACCCGGTAGTAAGGGCTTTCGATGAAGCCGTACTGGTTGACGCGGGCGTGGGTGGCCAGGGATCCGATCAGCCCGGCGTTGGGGCCTTCCGGAGTTTCGATGGGGCAGATGCGCCCGTAGTGGCTGGGGTGGATATCCCGCACGGCAAAGCCGGCCCGCTCCCGGCTCAGGCCACCGGGGCCCAAGGCCGACAGCCGCCGCTTGTGGGTCAGCTCCGCCAGCGGGTTGGTCTGATCCATGAACTGGGAGAGCTGGCTGGAGCCGAAGAACTCCTTGATGGCCGCCACCAAGGGCTTGGGGTTAACCAGCGAGGCCGGGGTGAGGTTCTCTGACTCGGAGACCGTCATGCGCTCGCGGATGATCCGCTCCAGGCGGTTGAGGCCCACCCGTACTTGGTTTTGCAAGAGCTCGCCCACCGAGCGCACGCGGCGGTTGCCCAGGTGATCGATGTCGTCCACATGGCCGATGTCGTACTCCAAGTTAATCAGGTAGTCGATGACGGCCAAGATGTCCGTGACGGTGAGCACCCGCACATTTTCCGCCACGTTGAGATTGAGCTTTTTGTTGAGCTTGTAGCGCCCTACTCGGCCCAGGTCGTAGCGCTTGGGATCGAAGAAGCGGGATTCCAACAACTGCTGGCCGCCGGAGACGGTGGGAGGCTCGCCAGGCCGCAGCTTGCGGTACAGCTCCATCAGGGCCTCTTCTTCGCTGTAGTGCCCCTCTTTTTCCATGGTTTTTTGGAAAAATTCGGGGTGGCGCAGGCTGTCGTAGATCTCCGAGTCGCTCAGGCCCAAGGCCTTCAGCAGCACCGCCGCCGAGAGCTTGCGGGTTTTGTCGATGCGCACCCACACCAGGCCGTTTTTGTCGGTCTCAAACTTCAGCCAGGCGCCCCGGTTGGGGATGAGGCTGGCGCTGTAGGTGCGCCGACCGTTTTTGTCCAGCTCCGACTTGTAGTAGACGCCGGGGCTGCGCACAATTTGGTTGACGATCACCCGCTCGGCGCCGTTGATGATGAAGGTACCCCGATCCGTCATCAAAGGCAGCTCGCCGATGAAGACGTCCATGTCCTTGATCTCGCCCGTCTCTTTGTTAATCAGGCGAGTGGGCACCCGGATTTGCGCTTGGTAGGTAGCATCCCGTCGCTTAGCTTCCTCAGGGTCGTAGCGCGGCTTGTTGATCTTGTACCCTTTGGAGGGATCCCCAGGGCGGTACTCCGGCAGAAAGTGCAGCTCCAGCTTGCCGGTGTAATCGACGATAGGGGAAAAGCTGAGGAGCTCCTCTTCAAACCCTTCTCGCAAAAACCACAAAAAACTCTCCCGCTGAATCTCTACCAGGTCAGGCAAGGTAGGAGCGGCAGGGGATGGCACTGCTAATTGTGTCATGCGTTGCTCGGCAGGGGTTGCGCTGCAGTCAGGCCTCTAATTATAGAAACCCTGCCAACGATCGTCAACGAACGTTACAAGGGCCGCCGGGTTATCCGGGAAGTTTTGGCAACGGCCCCTGGGATCCCAGCCAAGCTGCCAAGCCAGGGGCGATCCCCAACCTGCCTTAAGGATTGTTCACATCCATTCACACTTAAGCAGATTATTCTAATCATTGACCGTTGGGAAGTCAGCCGCTGCTCCGACTCCGCTTGCCGGTCGTCAAAGGGCTTGGAAAAGTGGGGTGGGCCTGGAGGCTAGGTCAAGTCGTTGGAGGGCGCGCTCAGCCTGGTGGAGGTCTGGTCTGCGTCGTTCCCCGGCAGGATCCACATCCATTCAGATGAGAAGGGGTTGAAGTGGGGTTACACAGCCTCTGGGGCCAGGGCGACCTTTATTGATGTTTTTGAAAACAGCTCACACAAGCAGCCGTTTTTGGCGAGGAGGATTTTGTGAGTCAAAGTCTGCAACAAAAACACCAGCATGCCAGCCTCTCGGTTCAGTTGCGGGAGGGCACCAAGCAGTCCCACACCATGGCCGAGAATATGGCCTTCATCAAGTGCTTCCTCAAGGGAGTGGTGGATAAAAAAGCCTACAGCCGCTATGTGGGCAACTTTTACTTTGTCTACAGCGCTCTGGAAGAGGGCTTTGCCCAATTGCGAGAGCACCCGCTGGTGGGCCGGCTTTACTATCCCGAATTGTGGCGCAGGGCCAGCCTGGAGAAGGACTTGAATTATTTTGTCGGCCCCAATTGGCGTGCCGTGGTCAAGCCCTCTCCCGCTTGCCAGGTCTATGTCAACCGCATTCGAGAAGTGGTGGAAAAAGACCCGGTTCTGCTGATTGCCCACGCCTACACCCGCTACATCGGCGACCTCTCGGGCGGCCAGATCCTGAAAAACATCGCCCGCCGGGCCATGGGCCTGCCGCCGGGGGAAGGAACGGCCTTTTACGATTTCGAGCAGATCCCCCACGAGGGCAAGTTTAAGCAGCGCTACCGCGCCCAGTTGGACGCGCTGGAGCTGGATCAGGCCACCATCGAGCGCATTGTGGCGGAAGCCAACTACGCCTTCAAGCTCAACATGGACTTGTTCAAGGAATTGGAGGGCAATTGGCTGCTATCCATGGCCCGCTTGGCCTGGAACTCGCTTCTCAGCCAGTTTCGGCGCCCGTCCGCCCGCTCTGAGGCGGCTGCCCCCACCTCCTGAGCCACACCTCTTTGCGGCGAAACAGGGCGTTCCTGGCCTCCCCATCCCCCCTCTCCCTCAGGGGAGAGGGTCCGAGGGTGAGGGATTAGTCGCATCCGAGGGTGTCGCGGGTGGCCCGCCCGGTGACGGGGTTAACGCCGCTGGCCCGTTCGCAGAGGATGGCAAGGGCATCTTTGCGGATCAGGGCGTTGGTGAAATCCGCCCCCTCGATCTCGATCCCTTCCACCCGCGCCAGCCACATCATGCTGTCCTGCAGTTGGGCTTCCCGCAGGTCGGCACCTTGCAAATTGGCCATGTCCAAGGTGGCGCCGCGCAGATCGGCCCCCCGCAGGTTGGCTCTGCTGAGGTTGGCTCCAAACAGATTCGCCCCTGCCGCTTTGACATGGCTGAGATCGCTTTGTCGCAGGTTGGCCTTGAGAAATTTCCAGCCGCTCAGGTCTTGTCCGGCAAAGTTCGCCCCCTGCAGATCCCGCTTGCTGTAGTCTTCTGCCCAGGACGGGGATCCCAAGAGGGCGACACCCAGGCACAGGATCAGCCCGCAAAACACCGCACCCCGCAGGAAAGGGGTCAGCCAGGACAGTCTCACCAAACCAGAAGCCGGCCAAGCAACAGACATCGCAGATCCCTCCAGGAAACCTCCACGGCTTTGGGATTGCTCTTACTTTTATCCTACCGGATGGGGATCCCGCCGGCAGATTGGGCTAATTTGGGCTTTTATAAGCTGAGTCCCAACTGGCGAGGGGGGGACAGGGATCCATGTCCACAGTCGAGGTCTTCAATGCGCAGCAGATAGCGGAGCTGATCGACGCTCTGGCTACAGCAATTGCCAGGGATCACCCCCACCTGGACAGGCTGGTGTTGATCGGCATTCGCACTCGCGGCGTCCCCTTGGCCTACCGCCTGCGGGATCGCATCGCCACCGGCTTCGGGAGCCCACCGCAGGTAGGAGAGCTGGACATCACCTTCTTCCGAGACGACCTGGGCTCCGGCGGCCTGCGCACTCCCAATCGCAGCGAGCTGCCGCGGGATCTGACCGGCCAAGAAGTGGTGTTGGTGGACGATGTGCTCTTCCGGGGTCGCACCGTCCGTGCGGCTCTGGAGGCTCTCAACCACTTTGGGCGACCGGAGCAAGTGCGCCTGGCCGTGTTGATCGACCGCGGCCACCGCCAGTTTCCCATTCAACCAGACTACTGCGGTCACAAGCTAACCACGGCCCCTGAGCAGATCGTCAAAGTGCACCTGCGGGAAACCGACGGCGAGGAGCGGGTGTTGTTGATCGACGCCAAACTTGAGGAAAACAGCAGAGAGTGAGCCTGAGACGCCCCTGGGGTGCGGTATGGTGGGGATAATCTGCCGACTTTTGCCGCTATGGCTGTCTTGCCGGAAACCCGTCGCTACGCTGTCTTGGGCACAGGCGCCCTGGGAGGGTTTTACGGGGCAAAACTGCAACAGGCTGGCTTCACGGTGCATTTTCTCTTGCACAGCGACTACGACCACGTGCGCCAGAAAGGGCTGTGGGTAGAGTCCTGCTGGGGCGACTTTCACTTACCCCAGGTAAATGCCTACGCCGCCGTGGAGGAGATGCCCGTCTGCGAAGGGGTGATCGTGGCCCTGAAAGCTACCCAAAATCACCTCCTGCCACGGTTGCTGCCGCCTGTGCTGGCGGACAACGGCGTGGTGATCCTGCTGCAAAACGGCCTGGGGGCGGAGCCGGAGATTGCCAACTGGGTTGGCCCTGAGCGGGTGATCGGCGGGCTGTGCTTTATCAGCTCCAACAAAGTCGGCCCCGGCCACATCTGTCATCTGGATTATGGCTCGGTGCTGCTGGCGGAATACGGCCCCGGCTATGCGCCCCAGGGGATCACGCCTCGCCTTCAACAAGTTCAAGCAGATTTTCAGCGGGCCGGGATCCCGACCTCTCTTTCTCCGGATCTGATGTTGGCCCGCTGGCAGAAGTTGGTCTGGAACATTCCCTTCAACGGCCTCTCGGTGATCTTCAACGCCGATACCCAGCAAATGATCCGCGACCCTGAGGCCCGCGCTTTGGCGGAAACGCTGATGCACGAGGTGATCCAGGGGGCTGCCGCCTGTGGCCGCCACCTCCCGCAGACCCTGATCTCCGAGATGCTGGCCAGCACCGAGAAGATGGCCCCCTACCGAACCAGCATGAAGATCGACTACGAGCGCAAGCGTCCCCTGGAACTGGAGGCTATTTTTGCCAACCCGCTCCGCTATGCCCAGCAAGGCGGGATTCAGATGCCGCGGGTGGAGATGCTCTACCGGCAGTTGCAGGTGTTGGATCGCCTCAATCGAGGGATCCCGGCCTGAGGGCAAGCTTTTTCCTTCTCCTGCGGCTAGACTCAGCCGCAGCGGAGCGCTGCGCTGGCTTCATGCCTCTAGGATCCACCCACGATCGCATCACCCTCTGGACAGCTCCCGGCGTCACTTTGGCAGCCGGCCTGTTGGGCAACAGCGCTGCCGTAGCTCTGGCCGTGGGATCCGCCTATCTCTTCAGCGGCCTGATGTTTTCCGGGGATCTGGACACTGACTCTCGCCAGTATCGCCGCTGGCTGTTCCTGCGCTGGATTTGGCTCCCCTACCGCCGCTGCCTGCAACACCGCTCCTTCTGGTCCCACGGGCCGATCGTCGGCACTGCCCTGCGCGTGCTCTACCTGGGCCTGTGGGTGGCGGGGGTGGGCCTGCCGGGGGCTTGGCTGGGATCCCGCCTGGGCTGGTGGCAGTGGCGGCCCTGGGCCTGGCGCAACCACCTCTGGCAAGGGTTGCATGCGCACGCAGAGACGCTGCTTTGGGTGGGCATGGGGCTGGAGCTGGGTTCGCTGAACCACAGCCTCAGCGATTGCCTGGTCTCCCGCTGGCGACGTTGGCGCAGACGCCGTCGAAGAAGGGGATCCCCCCTTGCCAGGTATGGGCAAAAGTTAGGCTAGCCAGAGCCGTCTAAGAGACAACCCCGCTGGCCAGGGATCCCGGCAGCAGCTTGTGGCCCGATCCGGTAAGCTGAGTGGGGCAGAAGCCCTTTCTTCTGAGATCTGTGCATCCGGGTCGTAGCTATCGCCGCCTTTTTCCCTTCATTCGGCCCCACCTGTGGATGTTGCTGCTGGGGCTGGCCTGTACCCTTGGCTTTGTCCTCACTATGCCTGCCCTCGCCTACTTGATCGAGTGGGTGGCCCGCTCCATCGGCGCGGGGGATCTGGGGCAACTGCGGATCTTGGCCTTGATCGGGGTGGTGTTTTTTCTGGTGCGCGGCGCCTTCCAGTACGGCCAGGACACCCTTATGGCCAAGGCCTCTTTGCAAATGGTATTGGAATTGCGGCAACGGCTCTACGCCCATTTGCAGGGGTTGGATGTGGACTACTTTTCCGGCAGCCGCACCGGCGACCTGGTCTACCGCCTCACCGGCGATCTGGATCGGGTGGGCGAAGTGGTGCAGCGCTTTTTCCACCGCTTCATCCCCAGCGTGCTCACCATCTTGGCGGTAGTGGCCTACCTGTTCTACCTCAACGGCATCCTCACCTTGACCACCCTGGTGATTGCCCCCCTGATGGGCGCCTTGATCAGTTGGTTTGGGGAGCGGCTGCTGCTGCGCTCCCGCCTTAACCAGGAGAGCATGGCCGACCTGTCCTCCCTTCTGACGGAAGCCTTTGCCGGCATCAGCCTCACCCGCGCCTTTGCTGCCGAGGACTACGAGATCCGCCGCTTCAGCGCCATGGCCGAGAACAACCGCCTGGCCCGCTTCCAAACCGAACAGGTTAAAGCTATCCAAGACCCGGTGGTGGGCTTTCTGTACGCCATGAGCGTGTTGGGGGTGTTTTGGGTGGGGGGCTGGCAGATTAGCAAGGGCAACCTGACCGGCAGCCAGTTTCTTGGCTTTATTGCCGGGGTCGCCATGCTGATCGACCCCATTGTCCACATCACCAACAACTACAGCGAGCTGAAACAGGGGGAAGCCTCGGTGGAGCGGATCTTCGAGCTCTTGGATACCCGCTCCCGCGTGCGGGAGCTGCCCGGCGCCCGCCCCATGCCGCCCATTGAAGGCTGGGTGGAGTTCGAGCAGGTTTCCTTTGCCTACAAACCAGATCAGCCGGTGCTCAAACAGATCAGCTTCCAGGTGGCCCCCGGCGAGATTGTCGCCCTGGTGGGATCCTCCGGCGCCGGCAAATCCACCCTGGTCAACCTGATCCCGCGCTTCTACGATCCCCAGGAAGGCTGCATCCGCATCGACGGCATCGACATCCGCACCGTCACCCTCAAGAGCTTGCGCCGCCAGATCGGCATCGTGCCCCAGGAGATTACCCTGTTTTCCGGCACCATCGCCAGCAACATCGCCTACGGCCAAGAGGACTTTGACCTGGAAGCAGTGCGGCAGGCGGCCCGCGTGGCCAACATCGACAGTTTCATCGAGAGCCTGCCCGATGGCTACGCCACCCGTGTTGGAGAACGCGGAGTTACCCTCTCCGGCGGCCAGCGGCAGCGGTTGGCCATTGCCCGCGCCGTGTTGCTCAACCCCAAGATCTTGATCCTGGACGAGGCCACCTCTGCTTTGGATAACGAGTCTGAGGCCTTGGTGCAGGAAGCTCTGCAGCGGTTGATGCAGCGCTGCACGGTTTTTGTGATCGCCCACCGCCTTTCTACGGTGCGCAGCGCCCATCGCATTTTCGTCCTCGAGCAGGGGCAACTGTTGGAGGAGGGCAATCATCGCGAGTTGCTGAGCAAGGGGGGGCGCTACGCCCAGTTCCACTGGCGCCAGTTCCAGTAGCTTCTACAGCCCCCACGCTTGCCGGAAGGGGCGATAGAACGCCGGATCTGGGGGGGCGCCCCCCGCAACTCCACAGATGGCCGCCGCAAACTCCACCGCCCGTTGCAGCAACACCGCCTCCGGCCATCCTTGCAGCAGGCCCAGGATGGCCACCGCGCTAAACCCATCCCCTGCCCCCACCGTATCCACCAGCCGCGGCACCGGCACCGGCTCCCCCCGATACACCCCCCTACCGGTGAACAGGAATGCACCTGCCGCCCCCAGCGTTAGGAACAAGCCCCTCAGGTTCAACCGCGCCCGCAAGGCCTGCCCCTGTTCCTCCACCTTGCCGGCGGGGATGCTTTCTAACTGCACCACCTGCTCCAGCTCCTCTTGGTTCAGCTTCAGCCAAGCGCAGGTGCGCAGCATTTCCCGGACGGGGCCTGGGCGCCACCAGGGATCCCGCAGATTGAGGTCCAAAAACACCGGACAGCCCAAAGTGGGAAGGGTCTCCTGAAAATGGCGATGGGCTGCTTCTCGACGCGCCGCCAAGCTGCCCCGGTAGATCAGGCTGGGGCGGAGGGCTTGCAGAGCTGCCCTGTCCAACTGGATGTAGTCGTAGGCTTGGTCGGGCAAGATGGCGAAGGTCGGAATCCCCTCCCCATCCAGCGTGACCCGGACTTGGCCGGTGGGGTGAAGCGGATCCCGCTGCAGCCCTTCCAGACGCAGCCCCTGCCGCCGCAGCGCCGCCAACAACTGTTCTGCCGCCTCATCTTGGCCGACGCGGCTGAGCAAGACGGGATCGGATCCTAGCCCTTTGAGGTTCCAAGCCACATTCAAAGCCGCACCGCCCAGCACCACCTTGTCTGGGAAACAATCGAAAAGGGTCTCCCCCACAATCAGGGGGAGGCCAGAGGTCACTCCGAGGGAAGCCATCCTGGCCTCTCAGGCAGCAGTCGAGCCGTGCTGCTCCAAAATTTGCCGGTAAGTGTTGCTGCGGAACCAGCGCTCAATTTCCCGAGCTCGCAGCACCGGCAGCGGGTGGGTGCGCCCAATGGTCTGCATCTGCTTCAGCTCAAGCTGCCAGAGATCGTCGTCCAGCTCCTCGTAGGTGCGGGCCTGCTCCAGAAAAGCATCCACATTGAGCTTGGCGGCCAACTGCGGCGAGCCGCCGCACAGCTTCATTAGCACCGAGATCACCGTTCTTGCGTCCTGGGTAACCAGCAGCGCCGCCCGGTCGCAGGTAAACTCGGCACAGCGCAGCCAGTGCAGCAGTTGATCTTGCAGCGCTTGATAGAAGAGCCCACCGAAGGGGAGCAAACTGGTCGAGAGCATGAGAAGGTTGGCCATCGTCAAGTAGACGCCGTGGTTGCACTTGAGGTGGCCCAGCTCGTGGGCGATCACGGCTTGAATTTCCGGCGGCTCCAGCAAGTCCAGCAGGGAGCTGTGCAGGACGATAAAGGGCTTTTTCCCCTGCATGGCAAAAGTGTAAGCGTTGGGCACGGGATTTTGGCGCACGTAGAGCTGGGGCACTTCCAGATCTAGAATGCGACAGGCCTGCACCAGAAGCTGGTGAATTTCCGGCAACTGGTGCTCGTTGATTTGAATGCTCGAGGCGATGTTATCCAGATAAAAGATCTCCCCTGCCGTCGAGCCGAGCAAATTCTGAATCAGCAGGCCCAGCCCCGGCACCTGCTGCAGAGAGCGGGTTGCCTGCAGATCCACAGGATGGCGAAAATGGTCAGCCCGCAGGCCCAACAGGATGCGGGGCTGGCGGGGAAGGGTTGGCGTGGATGGTGTAGAGGACATAGGAGGCCGTAGAAAAACGCTTAGGGTCGCAACTCGTAGGGCACAAACTGAGGCAGGCGGTTTAACAAAAATAGCCGCTCCGGCGGGGGATCCGGCAGCACCGGCTGATAGGAAAACCCCAGGGGATCCTCCCCAAAAGGGATCTGCCAATAAACGACATGATTCCCGATGCACGGTCCACCGGTAACCAGCCGCCCATTATCGGCGATAGAGCCGCTGCTGGCTCTCCGCCGAGTCTAGGGTCTTCTGTAGCCGTCGCGCCAAATCCGCCGGTTGAGAAGTGGCGTAGGCCTCTGCATCCACCGGCGTCACTGTCGACGGCAGTTGCCCATTGAGAAGAGTATGGGCTGGCAGAGGAGCCACCAAGGGATCCGGAGTGGGAGGAGCAGGGATCTCCAAACCGACCTGGGGCTGGGAGCTGCTGGCCTGCAGCAAAATCTCCTCCAGACGTTGCTGCACCAGACGCAGATGGGCAGAGGCAGCGGGAGTGGGCAGGGTGAAAACCGGTTCGTCCCCCACCCGCAACTCCCCTTGGGCAAAGCTCAGGTCGCTCCCAGAAGTGCCGCTCAAGAGAAAAATCGTTGCCCATCTCGCCGCCGCCTGGTTTAGCATCGTTGCTTGCCCTTTGGCGCTCTTGTGCCCCTGAACACCTATCTAGGGTTTTGCCGATCTTTATGCGGGACCTCCCGATCTTAGCCGCTACCCTGGAAACATCCCTTCTGGTCATGGGCTGAGCCACCTTGTCGTCGTTTTGAGGTCGTCATGCGGATCCCGACTTCCACCTATCGCATTCAGTTTCACGCTGGATTTGACTTCGAGGCAGCGCGGCAAATTGTCCCCTACCTGAAGTTGCTGGGCATCAGCGATCTATATGCTTCCCCCATCTTTCAGGCCCGCAAGGGCAGCACCCATGGCTACGACGTCGTGGATCCCAGGCAGATCAACGTGGAGTTAGGGGGGAGTGAAAAGTTTGAACTCTTGTGGGAAACCCTCAACCAGCAGGGAATCGGCTGGATCCAAGACATCGTGCCCAACCACATGGCCTACGACGGCCAAAACCAAATGCTGATGGATGTTTTGGAAAGCGGGCCTAACTCAGACTTTATCGACTACTTTGACGTGAATTGGGATCACTCCTATCTGGGGATCAAGGGCAGAATCCTTGCTCCCTTCCTGGGCGACTTCTACAACAAGTGCCTGGAGTCAGGCCAGATTCAGCTACGCTATGATGCCGACGGCCTGAGCATTAACTACTACAACTTAAGATTTCCTCTCAATATTGACACCTATGCCGATGTTTTTACCTATAACCTGGGCAAGTTGCGGCGGAAACTAGGGCGCAGCCACCCCGACTATGTCAAACTACTCGGGATCCTCTTCAGCCTCAAGTTTATTCCTAGCAAAGAGGATCTCCTAGAGCGCACGGATCAAATTAGCTTTGCCAAGCACTCCCTCTGGGAGCTCTACACCTCTAGCCCGCATATTCAAAGCTTCTTTGACGAGAACATCGCCATCTTCAACGGCAAGCCCGGGGATCCCTCCAGCTTTGACTTGTTGGACAGCCTTTTGGCACGGCAAAACTTTCGCCTCTCCTTTTGGAAGGTGGGTGCTGAGGAGATTAATTATCGTCGTTTTTTTACCATCAACGATCTGATCTCGCTGCGGATGGAAGATCGCGAAGTATTTCGCAAAACGCATCAGCTCATTCTCAAGCTCGCAGAACAGGGGCGCTTCACAGGTTTACGCATCGACCACATCGATGGCCTATTTAACCCAGAGGAGTATCTCCATCGTCTGCGAGAACGCTGTCCAGATCTCTACATTGTGGTAGAAAAAATACTAGAAGCTAATGAGAAGCTACCTCAGCAATGGCCAGTTCAAGGCACAACGGGTTACGACTTTTTAGCTAAGCTTAATGGCATCTTTTGCCAATCGGAGAATGCAGAAGCCTTCAGTGCTCTTTATCAAGATTTCACCAACCTGCAACAGTCACCAGAACAGGTTATCGAAGATAAAAAACGGCTGATTATCGAGCGCAACCTGGCAGGGGACATGGACAACCTTGCTTTTTTGCTCAAGCAGATTACCAGCCATCACCGCTATGCCAATGACTTCACCCTCTACAGCTTGCGCCGAGCCTTGGCAGAGGTTTTGGTGTGTTTCCCAGTTTACCGAGTCTACATCCACGAAGGGATCCTCAGCTCAGAAGGTCAACAGGCCGTCCGCCAAGCTGTAGAGAAAGCTAAGGAGAACCTGCCCATTTTGGTTAACGAGCTGAATTTCCTGCAGCGCTTTCTCTGCCTTGAGTTCCCCGAAAACGTCTCAGAGGAAGAGAAAAACGAGCAAATCTACTTTGCCATGCGGCTGCAACAGTTGGCTGGCCCTCTCATGGCCAAAGGGGTAGAGGATACGGCCTTCTACGTTTACAACAGGCTGCTATCCCTGAACGAAGTAGGTGGGGATCTATATCGTTTTGGCATTTCTGTCCAAGAGTTCCATCGCTTTAACCAAGAACGAGCAGCCCAGTGGCCCTTCTCAATGAATGCTTCCTCCACCCATGACACCAAACGCGGCGAGGATGTGCGGGCCCGCCTGAATGTGCTCTCGGAACTCCCCGCTGAATGGGAGAAGCACATTAAACTCTGGCATGAGTTGAATCTTGGCTACAAAGTTCGCAGCAAGCAAGCGAAGCGTTCGGAGCTGCCCGATCGCAACGACGAGTATTTTCTTTATCAGACTTTGATCGGCTCCTATCCTTTTCAACCAGAGGAAGTTCCTACCTTTATCCAGCGAGTTAAAGACTACGCCATTAAAGCAGTTCGGGAAGCTAAGGTTCATACTGCTTGGCTTCGCCCCGATACCGAATACGAAGAAGCTACCCTTGCTTTCATCGATCAGATCCTGCGGCCCTCAAGCCCCTTCTTGGAGTCTTTCCTGCCCTTTCAGCGCAAAATTGCCCACTTTGGCATCTTTAACTCTCTCTCTCAAACCCTGCTGAAGCTCACCAGCCCTGGGATCCCGGATATCTACCAGGGCACGGAGCTGTGGGATCTCAGCATGGTCGATCCCGACAATCGTCGGCCTGTGGACTTTTCCCGCCGCCTGGCTTACCTCGAAGAAATTCAACGGCGAATCAAGCAGGATCCCCTGCAACTTATCCAAGATCTTCTGCTTCACCGCCACGACGGCCGCATTAAGCTGTTTCTCATCCATCAGGTGCTAAAGGCCCGTCAGGAACAGCCGCAGCTATTTCTGGAAGGCAGTTATATTCCCCTGCAGGTGAGCGGCTCCTATGCCAACCATGTCATTGCTTTTGCCCGTCAGCACGACAAACAAGTCGTCCTGGTGGTGGCGCCCCGCTTCCTAACCTCCCTAATTTACCAGACGCAGGATCCCTTGGGGGACGCTGTTTGGAAAGACACAGAAATTCAGCTGCCGCGCTGGAAGCGGCTGGAGTGGGTCAATGGCCTCACCCAAGAAGGGATCCCTGCCGGCGACACCTTGTCGGTGGGCGCCGTCCTCAAGTCTTTTCCCGTGGCTCTACTGTGGGGGCAATCTCGCTGAGGAACCTAGGGAGCCGCTGCTGCGGCAGGAGTCAGGGCCTGGAAGTTGACAATGCGGGCAAACTCTTGGGGATCGAGGCTGGCCCCTCCCACCAGTACACCGTCAATCTGCGGCTGGGCCATCAGCTCGTCGATGTTGCTGGCTTTGACCGAGCCACCGTAGAGGATGGGCAGGTGGTCGGCGCCCAGATGCTGGCGGATAAGGCCGATGACGCGGTTGGCCTCGGCGGCTGCACAGGTTTTCCCCGTGCCAATGGCCCAGATTGGCTCGTAGGCAATCACGAGGTTGCGCAGATCGATCCCCGGCAAGGCGCGATCCAACTGTCCCACAATCCAAGACTCGGTCAGGCCTTGCTCCCGCTGTTGCAAGCTTTCCCCCACACAGAGGATGGGGGTGAGCCCGTGCCGCTGGGCCGCGGCCAAGCGCCGGTTGACGGTTTCATCGGTTTCGCCAAAGTACTGCCGCCGTTCGCTGTGGCCGACGATAACGTAGCGCACCCCCAGCTCTGCCAGCATGGGGCCGGAGATCTCTCCCGTAAACGCCCCTTGATCCTCCCAGTGCAGGTTCTGGGCTCCCACAGCCATGCCGGATCCCCGCGTTTCTTCTACCACCACGGCCAGGTCTGTGAAGGGCACGCAGAGAATGATCTGCCGCTGCGGCCTCACCCCTGCAGACGAGGCTTGCAGGGCTGGACGAAACTCGCGCAGAAACTGGCGAGCCTCAGCCTGAGTCTTGTGCATTTTCCAGTTGCCGGCAATGAGGATGGGGCGCAAGATGGATCCTCCCTAAGCGACACAACGATGTAGTCAACCGCTGGGATCCCGAGCCTGGGGGATCCCGAGCTTTTTTCGTATGTCACAGTGTATCAGCAAGAGGTTTCAGAAGAGGGCGAGGGAGGTTGTTGACACCGCTCCTCCAAGCTGGCCGCAAGGGCAGCTAGGCAGTCTTGGAGGGGGGATCCCTGCTCTAGGTGCCGGACGGCAACGGCATAGGCTTCGGGGTGGGCTTGCAACAAGGCCCGGCTCTGGCGCAGAAAGCGGTTGATGTAGGCCCTCATTTGAGCCGCAGAGGTCAAGGGCTGGGCTGCTGAGATCCCTGCCAGCAGCTTGGCCAACTGTTGTCTATCCTCCTCATCTCCCACCACTTGGCCATATTGGAGAGACTCCGCGGCAGCCCCTGCCATCCAAAACAGGCTGTAGCGCTCTAGATCTGCCCAGGGGATGCCCCCCTGGGCTTCCCAGGTGCGCATGGGGGCTTGATCCAGCTGCACTCCCCCGTAGCCGGGGATCCCGTGTCGGAAAGCCTGCCAGGGGCCCAGCACGTAGCCGCGCAAGGGGATCCCTAGCAGGTGGGCCACCACAATGTGTCCTGCCTCGTGGCAGATGACCCGCCGCCGATAAGCTGGAGAAGCCCAATCCAGCAGCGCGCCCAGCAACCCCGAGAGCCGCCCCCCAAAGGCCACCTGCTCGACAATCACCAAGCCCACCATCCCAGCCAAAGGCAGAGCCAACCGCGGCCCCAGGGCTGCCGACACCACCAAGGCCGCCACGATCCAAGCTGCGCGGGTGATTCCAGCCTCTGACATAAGGTTTCTATGCCTTCGCCTCCGGTCCTAGCTCGAGCGCCAGCAGCTCGTCGGCCAACTCCAAAAACGCCTCCCGATCCAGATAGGAAACATCTCCCACCCACTCCCCTAGCTTGACCACGTAGACTTCGCTCAAGGTCGGTCGGCGCCGCAGATCGCGGGAATAGGCCTTCACCAGCGCCAGCACCGATTGCTTTTTAACAATTCGCCGGTAGCGGGGATCGTCCCTGGCCCGCACTCGGTAGAGAACTCCTGTTTCATCGCCAATTTCCATCTCAAACTGGCGCTCGCGCACTTCTTCAATATAGAGTTGCCCCTCTTCATCCACCTTTTCCCGCTCTTCCACCACCACCTCGTAGCGGCGGGTGCTCAACACCTGGCCAAAAAAGAGCCCTCCGTAAGGGATCTCGCGAAAGGCTAGCTGCCGGCGGGAGATGGTGTAGAGGGGCCCCCAGAGGAAAGGGTAGAGCAACGAGAGAAACCCCGCCAGAAAGGAGACTGCCCCCAAGAAGGATCCCTCGCCAAAAGCGCGAGACAGCACCAGCAGCGCTACGCCCACCAAAATAGCTGTAATGATCCGGCCTACGCTCTTGAGGGCATCGCTCCAGTAAGCTGCGTACTGGAGCCGCGTCGGCACCAGCGGGATCACCGCCTCGCACTCTTCTGGGGTAAGCTCCAACAACATGCACTGAGATCCTCAAAACAGCCAACTCCGCCCCTTTACCCGCTGAGGGTGGGCCAGACCCCATCTTAGTAGAATGAGGCAGGGAAGCTCTGCTACCCTTGCTGCTCCTTCTAAGTGCTGCCCATGGTGCCCGGATCCCAGTTTGCTTCGACCGTCAGACAGCAGGTGGCCCAGTTGGACGAGGGATCCCGACGGGACAAGGCGTGGCTAGGAGATGCGGTGCTGAGCCTCTTTGCCCGCCAGTGGCTGCTCGGCCCGCCACCCGACTGGCAGGTGCCTTCCCCTCCCGGCTGCGATCTTAGCCGCGCGGAACTCTTCACCTGGCTCACCTCCAACCAATTTTTGTCGGCTCTGCGGGATCCCACCCAGGTGGAGGCAGAAATCGGCCTTATCTACGAAAGAGAAGGCCTCCCGGCAGCCTTTGCCTACATTCAGGAACAGCTCCTGCCTCTGTTTGTTAGACAGGTACACAACCGTGCCAAAACCCTGCGCAGCAAGCGGCGCTAGAGCCTTGAACTCCGGAGCAGCAAGAGGCTTCCCCCTAGCTGGCTCTCCTGGCCAGGATTTTCACCCCCCTCACCCCCTGGGAGAAGGGGCCCTTACTCCCACAGCCGCCGGATGGGAGAGCGGTGCAAAAGGCGGTGGGTTTCGGCCAACAACTCCGGGATCGGCAGGTGCTGCGGACAACGGGGCAGGCAGTCGCCGCACTCGCTGCAGCGGTCGGCAGGCACCCCTGGGAACCAGTGCCCTGCCTGGCCGAACATGTTGTAGCGATATTGGGCAAACTCGGTCATCTCGTGGGCAAGAGCCAAGTTGCGCAGCCGCAGCACCTCTGGGATGTGGATCCCTTCGGGACAGGGCAGGCAGGCGTAGCACTGGGCACAGCGGCTGGAGCCCAGGCGTTCCTGCTCCGCTTGATGCAGCCGCTCCTGTACCTGCAGGCCCTCCGTCCACCAGCGCTCGGGATCCTGCAGGGCCGCCAGGGCCGTCTGCAGCTCGTCGGGATGGGTAATGCCCAGGCTGAGGGTGTGGATGCGGGGATCCGCCAGCAAAAATCGATAGGCAAACTCCAGGGGGCTAAAGGGCGCACAGCTCTCCCGGAGACGCTGGGGCGGGCGATAGAGCATCCCCCCTTTGTCGGCAGGGGAGATGATGAACACCCCCATATCCTGCTGGGCTGCCGCCTCCAGGGCCGCGGCATTGCGCTGCTGGAAAAAGTGGTAGTGCAAATTCACAAAGTCAAACTGGCCCCTCTGGATGGCCTGCAGGATTAGCTCCAGGGATCCATGAGTGGAAAAGCCGATGTAGCGCACCAAGCCCTCCTGCTGCGCCTGCCGCAGCAGCGGCAAGCCCTCCTGCAGCACCCACTCCAGGTGTTCGGGCAGGTTGATGCCGTGGAAGGCAAACTGATCCAAATACTCCACCTGTAGCCGCTGCAGGGATCCCTCCAGCCGTTCCCGCAGCCTCTCGCCAGGCGTGAGCTTGGTGGTCAGGATCAAGCGCTGCCGCGGCACCGCCAGCTTCTGCAGGATCTCCCCCAAGAGCACCTCGGCCTGGCCATAGGCCTGCGCCGTTTCGATGTGGTTGATCCCTGCTTCTAGCGCCGCTGCCACCGTGGCCTGGGCCTGCTCCGGCGGCACATGGACTAGGCGCATGCTGCCCAGGGAGAAAGCCGACATAAGCTGCTGTGTGCGCCCAAAGCGGCGGTAGAGCATCTTCCTCGGCTACCCCAAGGCCTCCCTGAAAAACGCCACCGCCTCCGCCAGCACCTCCAGGAAGCGATCCACCTCGGCCAAGGTGTTGTAGAGGTAAACGCTGGCCCGCGCCGTCGATTGCACCTGCAAGTGGCGATGCAGCGGCTGGGTGCAGTGGTGGCCGGCCCGGATGGCGATCCCCTGCTCATCCAGCAGGGTGGACAGGTCGTGGGGGTGGATGCCCTCCGCCGAAAAGCTGACCAGCCCCGCCCGCCGCGTCGGGTCCTTGGGGCCATAGATTGTAATGCCTGGAATGCGCTGAAGCCCTTCTAGGAGGCGAGCGGTTAACTTTTGCTCATGGGCATGCACGCGCTCCAGACCGATCTGGCTTAGGTAATCGACGGCTGCCCCCAGACCCACCGCTTGCGCAATGGCCGGCGTGCCCGCCTCAAACTTGTGGGGGATATCGGCGTAGGTGGCGTGATCCCAGTACACCTCGGCAATCATCTCGCCCCCGCCCAAAAAGGGCGGCATGGCCCGCAGCAGCTCCCGCTTGCCGTAGAGCACCCCGATCCCCGTGGGGCCGCCCATCTTGTGCCCAGAAAAGGCCAGCCAATCGCAGTCTAGGGCCTGCACATCCACCGGCATGTGGGGCACGCTCTGACAGGCATCCAGCAACACCTTGGCCCCACAGCGATGGGCTAACTCAACCACCTCCCGGACAGGGTTGATGGATCCCAGCATGTTGGAGACGTGAGTTACAGCCACTAGGCGGGTGCGGTCGCCCAGCAAAGAGCGGTAGTGCTCCAAATCCAGCTCGCCCTCGGGCGTGATCTGGATAAACTTGAGGCAGGCCCCCGTCTTTTGAGCCACGAATTGCCAGGGGATCAAGTTGCTGTGGTGCTCCATCACCGACAGAATAATCTCATCCCCCCGCTCTAGGGTGCTCATGCCCCAACTGTAGGCCACCAGGTTAATGGCCTCGCTGGCGTTGCGGGTGTAGATGATCTCTTGCGGGGAAGGCGCGTTGATAAAGCGGGCAATCTTCTCCCGCGCCCCCTCGTAGGCCTCCGTGGCTTCGTTGCCCAAGGTATGCACTCCCCGGTGCACGTTGGCGTTGCTGTGCCGATAGTAGAAATCCATTGCCTGCAAAACCGCCAGCGGCTTCTGGGAAGTGGCCGCATTGTCAAAATAGATGAGCGGCTGGCCGTTGACTTGGCGCTGCAAAATTGGAAAATCCGACCGCACCTGGGCAGCTAAGTCGGCAGCAGCGTCAAAAGCCTGGTCCAGCTTGGGGGAAGAAAGAGAGGATACCGCCATAGTCTGCGCAGAAGCCTACCTCCCTCAGTATGGCATCGCTCTGGGCACCCCTCGGCAAACTCCTTCCCTCTCGCCAGGGATCCCTACCTCCCCTCGCCAGTCGGAAAAGTTGTCAAGAACTGTAATTTTATGTTAAGTTTGTTTACGTACAGTTATGAGGCATTACCTATGCAATCCTCTCCTAGGATCCCTTCTCGCCTGGACTCCGCTTCTGTGGCCCAATACTACGACACCACCAACGACTGGATCCCGGGCTGGACGGAGCAGGCGGAGCGTTGGAATGGCCGCCTGGCTATGGTGGGTTTGGTGATCAGCGTTGCCACAGAGGCGCTGGTGGGTCACAGTGTTTTTGCCACCACTCTCGCTCAGTGGCTGGGACTGCGATAGTTGAGAACATCTGAGTTTTACGCAAGCATCAGGTCGGGCGTTCTGTCTGGGGGCTGCCCGATCGGCTCGCTACCCAGGCTATTGACTGTTTCACTGAACCCAACAGGCCGATGATCCTCGACAACCCTTTCTTTCCTTACATTGCCGTTATGGTGAGCGGGCTGGTGGCTGCTGTTGCCCTCGGTTCGATGGCTTTCTTCAACTCCAAGCGTCCTGCGGGCTGGGAGGGTGCTGCTCGTCCGCGATACGTGCCTCAGTATGGGCAAGAGGGCGAGGCTCCGCCCGAGTGGGAAATTGGGTGGACGGAAAAGGCCGAGCGCTGGAACGGGCGATTGGCCATGCTGGGGTTTGCCATTAGCATTGCGGTGGAAGCCCTGGTAGGTCACAGCGTGCTGGCCTCCGTCCTGGGGCTGCGCTGAGCTGGCTTCGACAGTGGATAGGCGGATCTGGCTAGCTTTCTTGGGCCGATTTGTCGGGATATCCCGAGAAGCCTAGGTTCTCGTCTGTCAAGCGCTGGGTTGGGGTCTTCGCTTCCCTGCATTTGAACGCGAGACAGTATCCGTCTCCCCAAGATTGCCAACAACGAAATCGAGATTCTACCCCAGCGCTCCGCTTTTCTTTAATTTGAGGATCTGGGCCACCACCCCTAAGGTCTCTTCGTAAAGATAGTCGGGGCCAGGCCGCTGCAACTCGGCAGCTAGCAGCGTTTCCAAGGACTCCTGCTCCAGGGGAGCCACCTGGCGAACCACGCACCTCTGGGCACCTCCCATGGCTTCCATGCGCATGCACCCTGTGGTTTCTGAACAGAGCACGGTGCAGGCGTCGGCTTCCTGGTTGCTGGAGGTGAGGCGCAAGCCGATGAGATCTCCCGCCTGGCTCATCTCCGAGACCAGGGGCACGGCAGCCAATTCTGCCCTCACCTCGCCTCCCGCTTGGGTTTGGAAGCGGATGCGGTCGATCTCGTAGTCGTGTTCCCAAGTCTGGGCCCGCTCGGTGGGCGTCCACCCCAGCCGGCTGGCCAGCCAGCCCAAGAAAAGGAGGGCCTGGCAGGGGTTGCCAGCTCTGTAGTCAATGGTTACTTGATCTATCCAGGACAGAGACTCTCGCCGATCTGGGGGGTCGAAGGCTTGGGCGGTGAGTTCCTGCCAGGGCAGCAGCCGTCGCCAGTTGAGATCCCCGCAGTGGTGCCCCTCGCTGATGAGGAGATGAATTTCCTGCAGGTCTTCTTCTGGGTTGACAAAGCCCCGCGAGTCGACGATGACGCGGTTGCTCAGGGCTACCAGCTTTTGAAACAACAAGCTATTCAAGTCTAAGTTCCCTTGCCACCACAGGAACGTGGGCAGGTTGGGGATCAACAGCGAGGCGACAGTGCTGCAAGCGCGCACAAAAGCCGATTCCGGCGCTTTCAGGGTGATGTACTCACAACACACCAGCGAGCTGCGCTG
Source organism: Synechococcus sp. RC10A2 (assembly GCF_047502605.1). Classification (NCBI taxonomy): domain Bacteria; kingdom Bacillati; phylum Cyanobacteriota; class Cyanophyceae; order Synechococcales; family Synechococcaceae; genus Synechococcus; species Synechococcus sp. RC10A2. The sequence goes on along the minus strand of NZ_JANSHP010000019.1, from coordinate 38,481 downwards.
CTCGCGGGTCACCGGGCAATAGGCCGCCACCTGGGCCTCGATGGCGTCGTCTGTGGCTCCCTCCCGTTTGGCCCTTAGGTCGATGACGCGGCAGGGGTTCTGGGTGGCAATGGCTTCGACGGTGGGGGAAGGCAGCAGCAGGGCATCGTCTAGCGACTCATACACCACCAGGGTAAAGGTGGCAGCCCGGGCGGCAACGCTCTCTCCCTTGGAGGACCAGATCTTGTTCAGCTCCTGCTCAATGTCCTCGATGGAGACATCTTTTGGGGTTTGTAAAGGCAGGACGGCGGCAGGTTGGTCCATAGTCTCCTCCTGCAGTGGGCTTTTGCTTGATTCTAGGCAGACAGACCGGCTGCCCAGGAGGGGTTTAAGGTAAGGTACAGATCTTCAGGTAAACCCTCAGGCCGGGCACGGCTGGATGCTCAGCTCCAAGGGTCGGCCAGGATCCCCCACAAGCACCAGACCGCGGCCATTGGCGTGTAGATGCCGCACAATCCAGTACAGCGTTTCGATGCGCTCCGGGCAGCCCAGTTTTTCTGCCAACTGGGTTAGGGTCAGGGATCCTTTTTGCTCTTGCATCACCTCCAGCACCTGACGCTGGAGCTGCAGGACGGCGCTAGCCGCTTTCTTGCCGGCTTCCACCCCCGGCTGGTGGTAGGCGTTGACCTGGATTAAAGAGGCGTAGAGGCCCACTGCCCGTTCGTAGAGGGCAATCAGGGCCCCCACGGAGCGGGCGTCCACCCGCGGCAGCGTTATGGTGACGGAGTCGCGCCCGTTTTCGTAGAGGGCTTGGCGGGTGCCCTGCAGCAGGCCATCCAGATAGTCGCCGCTGGTTACCTCGGGCTCTACGAAGGGGGAAGGGATCCCGGGCTCGCGATCCTGGAGCACCTCGATGAAGGTGACGAAGAAGTTGTTGAGGCCGTCCCGCAACTGCTGCACGTAGGCGTGCTGATCGGTGGTGCCCTTGTTGCCGTAGACGGTTAGGCCCTGCTCCACGCGGTTGCCCTGCAGGTCGTGGGACTTGCCTAGAGATTCCATCACCAACTGCTGCAGGTAGCGGCTAAACAGCGCCAGGCGGTCTTTGTAGGGTAAAACCACCATATCCTTGCGCCCTCGCCCCTCGCCGACGATGTACCAGGCCATGGCCAAGAGGGCGGCAGGATTGCGCTCCAGATGGGGTACGCGGGTGGCTTTGTCCATGGTGGCAGCTCCGGCCAGCAAAGCCCGGATGTCGATCCCCTGCAACGCTGCCGGCAGCAGGCCCACCGCGGAAGTTTCCGAGGTGCGCCCCCCCACCCAGTCGAAGATGGGAAAAACGGCTAGCCACCCCTCCTGCCGCGCCTGCTGCTCCAATTGGCTGCCGGGGCCGGTGATGGCCACTGCATGGGCAGAAAAGGGGATCCCTGCCTTCCGGTAAGCCAGCTCCACTTCCACCAAGGCGTTGCGCGGCTCGGGCGTGTTGCCGGATTTGGAGGTGACAACCACCAGGGTTTGTCCCAGTTTGCCGGCCAGCCGTCCCAGCACCCGGTCAAACCCGTCCGGATCCGTGTTGTCGATGAAGTGAATGTTCAAGGGCGGCTGCAGCGGAGCCAGGGCCTCCGCCACAAATTGTGGCCCCAGAGCCGAGCCGCCAATGCCAATCCAGAGCAGCTCGGTGAAACGCCCTCCCCCACTGGCTGGGATCGTGCCGCAGTGGATCTTCTTGGCAAAGCTCTCCACCTGTTCGAGGCAGTCTTGAATTGCCTGCCGAATTTCGGCGCTAGGAGCCAGCTCCGGCGCCCGCAGCCAGTAGTGGCCCACCTGGCGGCCTTCGTCGGGATTGGCAATGGCCCCGGCTTCTAGGGCCTGCATCTCGGCAAAGGCGCGGGCAAAGGCAGGCCGCAGCGCTTCCACCTGAGCGGAAGTAAAACGGATGCGGCTGATATCAACAAAAATTTCCAGCTCGGGATGGTAGTAGAGCCAATCGCAGTAGCGCTGCCAAAGTTGAAGGCTGTCCATGGGATCCCTTCTGCCAAGGCCGTAACCAGCTTACCAAAAACGCCCTCCAGCTCCTGGACGGGCCAGCGGGTGAAGTCGCCAACAGCGCCCAGATCCGTCGCGCACTTGAAGGGAACGGGTCGGCTTTTGTTCCCCAGATGGCAAGGCTAGAATCCAGAGCAACTGTAGCTTGATCCCGGCCCCTTATGAACTCGGATCGGCAATGGATGGAACGGTGCCTGTCCTTGGCCCGCTCCACACCGCAGCGCCCCTCCCCTAACCCGCGGGTAGCTTGCGTTATTGTCCGGGGGGATCAGGTGGTGGGGGAAGGCGTTCATCCGGGAGCCGGCCAGCCCCATGCCGAGGTGTTGGCTTTGCAACAGGCGGGATCCCTGGCCAAGGGCGCTACCCTCTACGTCAACCTCGAGCCCTGCAACCACTACGGGCGCACCCCTCCCTGTACCGAGGCCATCCTGGCTGCCGGGATCCGGCGGGTGGTGGTGGGAATGCAGGATCCCAATCCCCTGGTGGCCGGCAAAGGGATCCGCCGCCTGCAGGAGGCAGGGGTTGAGGTGACGGTGGGGGTGCTGGAGCAGGAATGTCAGGAGCTCAACGAAGGCTTTGCCTTCGCCATTGTGCAGAAACGGTGTTTTGGCCTGCTCAAATACGCCATGACCCTAGACGGCAAGAGCGCCGCCGCCACCGGCCACAGCCGCTGGATCAGCAATCCGCTGGCGCGAGAGTGGGTTCACCGCCAGCGGGCCTGGCACGATGCAGTCATCGTGGGCTCCGGCACCGTCTGGCACGATAACCCCCACCTTACCTGCCGCCTGCCGGATTTTCACGGATCCCAGCCCCTGCGAGTGGTTCTCAGCCGCTCTCTGAATCTGCCCCCGCTGGCCCACCTGTGGCGAGCGGAGGAGGCGCCAACTTTGGTGATTACCGAGGCCACTGAAGCCCATCCCCTCTGGGGATCCCTGGCCAAGCAAGGGGTGGAGCTGCTGCACCTGGATCAAGTAACCCCGGCTCAAGCGGCGCAGGTTCTCTTTGAGCGAGGCTGTCTGAGTGCCCTCTGGGAATGCGGCGGCACCTTGGCCTGGGCAGCCCTTAAAGATGGGGCCATCCAGAAGGTGGCCGCCTTCATCGCTCCCAAGATCTTGGGCGGGGCCGACGCGCCAACCCCCGTAGCAGGAGAAGGGATCCCGGATGTGAACCAAAGCTGGCAACTGTTGGAGCCGCAACTGCAGACTGTGGGGGATAACTGGTTGATAACCGGGAAGATCCTCCCTTCTGGCGCCGACGACTCCGGTGAATGATTTGTTCTCGATGACTCTCAATTGTCATCCGAGAGAGTTTTAGGTTTTTGAACGAACAAAATCATATCTGCTTAAGGTAAACGAGTATACTGCTCAGAAAGAATGTGGCGTTTCTGAAAAACAGGGATCGAAACTGAGCTAGCCTGTGATAGGCTACTGGTGCCCTCTAGAGCTTGCGGTTCAAAGGAATATAGCCCACAGAAAAAACCTTACCTGAGTAAGGTTTCAGCTCGTGTGACGATACGGGTTTTGCCCAAGCAGGCTGTAACTGCCATTTTGCCAAAAGCCACCCGGATCATTGAGCTCCTCTGGGGTGAGCCTTGAGAAAGCGACAACAAAGGGCTGTCCTTCTTGTCCAGTCTCCTTTCGTTGCCTGCCCGGCGAGCTGATTGAGAACTTTCCCCTCTCATTTCCCAGTACAAATCTTGGTAGGGAGGATCATCATGTTGAACCTTTTTGCCGGCCTGCTCTTTGCCTCGGCTCACCTCAGCCCTTCAGGAAATGTCCTCATTGAAGGAGATGTGGGGGAGTGGGCTTTTGCCGATCGCCAAGTTACTGAGACAGCTACATTGACTGTTCTCATACGGCCCGAGGCGAGCTTGGCCTCTTGGAGAGAAATGCTCTCGGTCATGAACGTTCAGGTACCAAAATTGCCCCGCTTCCTGGCAAACAATATGCGGAATAATCTCCTAGAGTACTGCCCCCAAACAACGTGGGAGTTTCACCGGGAAAGCGAAGAGGATGTCCTCTACGAGTTCCGTAGCGCCGGCTGTCGTGGGCAGGTTGCCGGGATCCAAGAGCATGAAATTGGCCGCATCACCCAAGGCCCAGACGGCCCTGTGCGCATTGCCTACGCCGCCAAGCCAGAGATGACACCCGAAATGCGGAGCCGCTGGCTGAACTTGCTGGGCAGCGAGGTGGGGACGGCTCGGGGCTTTCCCATCCAAAACCTTACCGGGGCCGCCCGAAAGCCTTCTTCCCCAGCTCCAGAGCAGCCGATCGCCCACTGGCTACAGGAAGCAACCGAGGCCCTGAAGCGGCAGGAAGATTTGCTGGCCGAGCTGGATCGCCTCGCTCAGGAAGCGCAAGCCAATGCCCGCGCCTATAGCCAGAAAGCCCCAAACGAGGCGGGGACAAGGGTGATCAGCCTGCACCGAGGTCGGGGAGACGGCAGCCCTGGCGAGGCCACAACCGAGTTTAAGACCACCGACACCTTGATCTGGGCCATCTTGCCGGTGGGCAGCCTCCCTGCCAACGCCCAGGTGGAGATGCTCTGGTACTACGAGGGCGGAGAAGCCGGGAGCGAGCAACTGATCCGCAAGTTTGATTTTCCCTGGGATCCCCTAGCCGACACGGTGCGAGGCTTTCTCAGCTTCAGCCAACCCTACACCGGGCGCTACCGCGTCGAGGTTCATGTCAACGGCGAGAAGATAGGAGTTGGCCGCTTTACAATTCGGTAGCCTTAGCTTGGCTCCCGCTTCCAACTCTTTTCTCTCGGAGGGAGACCGGCCTCTCTCTTAGAAGACTTACAGACAACAATTTTTAACTATAAATCCAGACTTTCCGGCAGGGCAATGTCCATCGCCATCTGCCTGTTTTTCGCGCTGTGAAGACCGTTGTGCTGAGAGCGAAAAGATAGCTCGACATTCTCTAGCGAGTTCTGATCACAGCTCTAGCTTTGAGGTTGTAGATAAAGCTGGTGCGGTACTGCAACAGCAAATTGCGCAGGTAAAGGGGCAAGTTGCGCTGGTAGAGTAGGCGAGTTCTGCGGTAGATCAGTTTGCGGCGACGGTTGATCGCCCGGCTGCGCTGCTGCAAAGGAGCCTGCAGAGAACGCTGAAGTGCCAGGGATCCAGCCGCGCCGGCCAGCCTCCGCCGTACCATACCCCACCTCTCAAGCAGCAGTTAGCTCAAGTGTAAGGGATCCCCCTGCGAGCAGCCGCTGGCGGGTCGATGTATTTTGGTATCCTGCAGACAATTGGCCTGAGGAGCTAGGAGCTGCCCGGAAGCTTTCTCCTTTGCCAGATCTTGCAACAGTTGCCGGCGCTTCCCCCGAAGGGCGACAGGTGTAGGCCGCTTGAACGCCCAGCAATCTTTGCCAGCGGGATCCCTTTGGGGCCTGTAGCTTAGACAAGGCCGGCAAGGCCCCAGGGGGCCGCGCCCGCCGCTACCCCGCCGACAAGTTGCTGGCTGCAGAAGACAGAGAACTCTTTACGCTTTAACCAGGTTTTGTCAATAGCAGTTGAGCGACAGGTTCGTTACAATAGATTACAGCTTAGATTACGATATGTTGATTATCCTTGCCATTGTGATCCTACTGGGGTTCTGGGCGCTGCGCTTAATGGAACAGGCGTTTCAGCGGCAGGAGTTCTCGCGCATGTTGGCGGGAACGCTGGTGGCCGTAGCTGCCGGTGGTGTTTTAACCTGTTACTTCCTGATGAGCGATATTCTACAGATGCTGTTTCCTCTGCAGGCTCAGTCTCCCCACTCACAGGAGCTCCTCTCCGACCTAAGCTGGCTCGACTAAGCCAGTTGTGCTGCCAGCCAGGCTTGAATACTCCGGATCATTCGTTGGTTAGGAGCCAGTAAGTTTTGATAAAAAAACTGCGCGAAAGCATCGATGGGACTGAACTCCCCCCCGACCCGGAAAGGATAGCTGAAACCCAGCGGGGTTAAGTGATCCCCCTCCAGGCGTTGCCATTCGGTGTAGCCTCCGTACTTGCGGCGAAGCTGTTGATAGAGCAGCGGAATATCGTCAATATCATCCTGCTGAAACTCTACAAGCAGGTTGTTTCTAACCGGATACTGCTCCTCGATAAGGCGATTGGTTTCTGCCGGAGAAGGCTCAAACTCCAACCACAGATTCACTGGCGGTGACGAGGATCCCATCCACATCCGCCACAGAGTGCTCAGTTGCTGTTGCGGCCACGCCTGGGCCAAGGCCTGCAGCACCGGCAGCGCCCGTTCCAGTCCCGCATTGCTGTAGGCCAAGAAAATATTGCCGCGCCGCTGGGATCCCAAAGAAGGAAGGGCTAGGCAGGAGAGGATCTGCAGCTTACCGCCAAGGCTGTGGCCCAAGCCAAAGAGGGGCAACCCCATCAAACCTTTGCTCTGCAGGCTTCTATGCAAAGATTGCGCTGCTTTAAAAGCCAGTTGCGCGTGATCGATATCGGTGGTGTAGGGGGTAGCCACAACGGCCATGCCCATACGGGCCAATTCTTCCAGCAGGCGGCTGTAGAAAAATTGTGGGGCGGATCCCACAAAAGCTCCGCCCAGAAAGTGGATCACGGCACGGGGTTGGGGAGGCAGAAGAAACCAAGTCTGTCCATCCGTTTGCCAAGTCAATGTCATGGTGCTACAACCTCACCTGCGATTTGACTGGGATTTCCCACAAAACCCGCTAGCCGACAGGATCCCACTTCATCCTAATGGAGTACCAACAGACTAGTGGATCGCCCCCCGGGATCCTAGACCAAGCAACTCACTCGTGGCGCGACTGGCCCCAAAGTCGCCAAAACTGCAGCAGCTATCGGGTGAACCCATCACTCGCACCCCCTTCGCAAAAGATTGGGAAAGGCGAACCGGACAAGCCTCCCTGGGGAGCTCCCAAGCCTCGGCGAGGCCCCGTGAAAGTACCCTTGGCAGTTTCCCTTAGCATGGGCGGCCCTAGATCTTGGCCAAAATACGTGATCCTCAGGATGGCTACGTCAAGTATTTCTTGCATTCTAGGTTTATGAGCTCAGATAACAAATTCTCCGCTGAGATTGCCATCAGATTGTGAGGTTGTAATGAGCATTCGCGAGATTATCGACGAGGTCTTACGATCCTCGACCCTGATGCTGCAGCAGGAGTTTTCTATTAACAAAATCCTTCGGGAAAAAGACTACAACCTATCTGACCTGGAAGCTTTAGACGAGCTGGTAGAGGCAATTCTTCGCCAGGAGGTGAAAGCTGCTCCAGACTCTTGCAAAAGCCCCAGCGACACCCAAAGATGGCAAGGCGAGATCTCAGGTGAGATCCGTATTGCTTAGGTGGCCAGCTCTCGATTGGAGGATTTTTTCGAGCAATTGCTGCACCTGACTTTAGTCAGAGTAAGCTTCTAGCCTTTGTAGGATCTCTTGGATTAAATGCTCGTCGGGGCCGCTGAGCTCTGGGTGGAGGGTCGCCTGGTTGAGGTAGTGCCTCAGATCCTGACAGGCCTGCTGCCAACGCCCCAACTGGTAACAGAGCAAGCCCCGATCCCTCAGGTGGGGCAAGGACTCTGGGATCAATAACAAGATGCGCTCCACCGCTGCCAAGGCAAGCTCTAGCTGGGCGCGGCTCAAGTAAATCTGCTTAAGATTGTTGAGCAGCCGCACCAAGATTAGGCGAGGAGGGGTGGGGCGGAGGTGATGATCTTGTAAAGGGATCCTGGGCCCGTAGATCTGTGCCAAACGCTCTTGGCAGTCCTCGGGAAACAAAATTTCTCCCTGATGAAAGGGATCCACAAAAATCTCCGCGTCTGCAAACAGGGGCCGCACCAGAAAGTGGCCGGGCATGCCTACCCCTGCCATGGGAAAATCGATCCGCCGCGCCAGCTCTAGATAGATCAGAGAAAGAGTGATCGGGATCCCGGTGCGCCGATCGATCACCTCGTTTAAAAAGCTGTTGCGCGGGTCATAATAGTCTTCGCTGTTGCCACAAAAGCCCAGATCTTCAAAGAGATAGCGATTTAAAATCCGGATGACGCGCAGGGGGTAGCGCTCGGGAGGAAGACGCTCTTGCACTTCTGCGGCCATCTCATCCAAAGCGGCCAAATACTCTTCTACATCCAAGTCGGGATAGGCTTCTTGGGCGATCCAGAGGGCCGCTCGGCCCAGATCGATGGGATCCGCTTGAATTTCTTGGAGGAAGCGTTGGCGGGCAGCAGGAATGCTCATGGGAGGCTGGAGTGTTTGTCAACCATCTCGGCTAGAACAGCAGCGTGCAGAAGCTGGTCAACAGCAGCGTCAATGCCGTCAGAAGCAGGCTAAAGCTCCACAGCCCCACGGCGGCAAACAGGAGGAGCCCGATGACCCAGATGAGCAGAGCATTCCAGTAGGGCCGGTTGGGGGCCTTGGAAACGTTGATTTTTTGGAAGAAGGGCAGCAGGATAAACGCCACATCCAGCAGCAGCCGCGGCAGCCGCAAATCCTGGGGCAACGGCCGATCCCGCACTGCCAAGTAGAGCAGCCCCCAGCTCAACAGGAGCGGGAGCAGCAACAGGTAATTGGATTCGGCCAGCAGCGGTCGATCCACGACTAGCGGAAACAGAGGGCTGATCCCCCAGCCCAGATAGAGGTAAAAGTCGAACTTCAACAGCGGCTGCAACAGAGGGGGCAGGCCGAGGCGCTGAATGTGTTGTTGAATCCTACTCCCCTGAGCTCCGGATCTCTGGCCCCCAGATCCGCCTGTTTGAGGGGTTTGCCCTGCCGGGGTTGCCCGCCAACCGCAGTGGTCGCAGTAGGGGGACTTGTAGCGATAGGCCGGGATCGGCTTGCCACAGGCCGGGCAGCGCTGGATCGGACGAGGTTGAGAACTGGAGGCCATGACCACCCGTGATGCTCCTGCTCTAGCATGCCCCAATTGCGTTCAGTTGATTCCCAGGACAAAAGATAACGTGATACAGGCTGCCCCCAAGGCTGCTCCGGCGATCACCTGGACGGGCGTATGGCCCAGCAACTCCCTCAAGTAGGGCTCCTGGAAGCGATCTGCACCCTTCTCCTCAAACCATTCTTCCATGAGGCGGTTCAGCACCCGCGCCTGCTTGCCGGCAGCCTGACGGATCCCGGCGGCATCGTACATCACCACCAGCGCAAAGACCATCGTTGCCGCAAACAGCAGGCTGTCCCAGCCTTCCTCCAGCCCCACCCCCACCGACAAAGCCGTTACCAGCGCTGCGTGAGAGCTGGGCATCCCCCCTGTCTCCACCAAAACCCGCAGGTTGAGCTTGCCCGAACGCACATAGGCCAGGATCAGCTTGATGGCCTGGGCCAAGACACTGGCCAGCAGAGCAACCCAGAGAACGTGGTTGGCCATCAACTGCTGCAGCATAGGGCTCTCCGGCACCAGAACGCGACCAGGGTCTCCGACAGGGTGGACAGGGATCCCATCTACCTTCTTGTCCTCTTGTCTCAATGCTGGCGGCGGGTGATGAAATCGGCCAGAGCCAACAGGGGCTCGGCCTGGGATCCGTAGGGGCGCAACGCCTCCTTGGCCGATTGGATCAGTTCCTCAGCTTTCTGCCGGGAAGCCTCTAGGCCCAACAAGCTGGGGTAGGTGGCTTTGGCGGCAGCTTGATCCTTGCCTGCCGTTTTGCCCAGTTGCTCGCTGGTGGCAGTAACATCCAAAATGTCGTCCACGATCTGAAAAGCCAGGCCGATGTCCCGAGCGTAGTGGCTCAGCCGCGCCAGCAGCTCCTCATCGGCCCCTGCCAGGATCCCTCCCGAAACCACCGAGGCCTCCAGCAGAGCACCCGTCTTGTGGCTGTGGATGTACTCCAAAGTTTCTAGGGAAATGGCTTTGCCTTCGGACTCCAGATCCACCACCTGGCCCCCTACCAAGCCGGTTGCCGCCACAGCATGGCCAATGCGGGCAATGACTTGCAGCACCAACTGCGGCGGCACCCCCCGCGTTTGGCTGGCGATATGCTCAAAGGCATAGGCCAGCAGGGCATCTCCTGCCAAAATGGCGATATCCTCGCCGAATACCTTGTGATTGGTGGGCTTGCCGCGGCGAAAATCGTCGTTGTCCATCGCCGGCAGATCGTCGTGGATCAGCGACATGGTGTGGATCATCTCCAGGGCGCAGGCGGTGGGCATGGCCTGCTCCACAGAGCCGCCGGCCAACTCACAGGCCGCCAGACAGAGGATCGGCCTCAGGCGTTTCCCCCCCGCCAGCAGGCTGTAGCGCATCGCCTCGTAAATGCGCTCCGGATAGGCGGGAACCAATGCCGCAGAAAGCGCCTCTTCCACCTGTTGCTGGCGTTGGCTCAAGTAGGTGTCCAGGTTGAAGGTTTGGGCAACCAAGGGAGGGCTCCTCTCAACTCAGCAACGGCGGGAATGGGTTCTACAACAGGCCTGCAAGCTGACATTATCTCATGTCCACTCTAGGTCGGGATCCGCCTTCCTCAGCCGGTGAAAGCAAGTTGCAACCCCTAAGGAAAGGGTCAAGAGGAAGGGCCGCGAGCTTGCGCTAGCCGTCCCCCCAATGTCAGGATGCATTGAGGATCTTGAACCGGCTTGGTCTTTCCATGTCCCACTCACCTGCTCAGCTCAGCGCTTCTCCTTCCTCCGTCGGCGATGGCGACCGTCTGCTGCGGGCGGCCCGCGGGGAAGTGGTAGATCGTCCCCCCGTTTGGATGATGCGCCAGGCGGGTCGCTACATGGCGGCCTACCGCGAGCTGCAGAGCAAATACACCTTCAAGCAGCGCTGCGAGATCCCGGAGCTGGCGATTGAGATCTCGCTGCAGCCGTTTCGCGCCTTTGCCCCCGACGGCGTCATTATGTTCAGCGACATCCTCACCCCCCTCGAGGGCATGGGGATCCCCTTTGAGTTGGTGGAGCAGCAGGGGCCGATCATCGACCCGCCGATCCGCTCCCAGGCCCAAGTTGAGCAAATCCGACTGCTAGAGCCGGAAGAAAGCCTGCCCTTTATCAAGACCATCCTCAGCACTCTGCGCCGCGAGGTGGAAGGGAAGGCGACGCTGCTGGGCTTTGTCGGCTCCCCTTGGACCTTGGCCTGCTACGCCGTGGAGGGCCGCAGCTCCAAAGATTATGCCCATATCAAGAGCCTGGCCTTCACTCAGCCGCAGGTGTTGCATCAGTTGCTGAGTAAGCTGGCGGATAGCATTGCCCGCTACGTGATCTACCAGATCGAGTGCGGCGCCCAGGTGGTGCAGCTCTTCGACACCTGGGCCGGCCAGCTCAGCCCCGGCGACTACGAAACCTGGGCCTTGCCCTACCAAAAGCAAATTGTGGATCAGGTGAAAGCTCGGTGCCCGCAGGTGCCGCTCATTCTCTACATCAACGGCAGCGCTGCTTTGTTGGAGCGGGTGGGCAAAGCTGGCATCGATGTGTTCAGCCTCGATTGGATGAGCGATATGGCCGAGGCCAGGGCCCGCCTGGGATCCCTGGCGGTGCAGGGCAATCTCGACCCGATGGTGTTGCTGGGATCCCCGGAATTCATCCGGCAGCGCACCCTGGAGGTGATTCAAAAGGCGGGATCTCGCGGCCACATCATGAACCTGGGCCACGGCGTGCACCACACCACTCCGGAGGCCAATGTCCATCACTTTTTCGAGACGGTGCGCCAGGCGGCAGAGCTGCTCAAAGCTCTCTAGCCGTATGGAAAAACCCCTTGACTTTAGGGGTAGGGTTTGCCTTACGAGCCAGGGATCCCCGGTGTACATCAGCGTCATCATCCCCACCTACAACCGCCGTCCCATCTTGCAGAAATGTCTGCAGGCCTTGGCGCAGCAGCAGCCTGGCCCCTACGACGGCTACGAGGTGGTGGTGGTGGACGACGGCTCCACCGATGGCACGCTGGAATGGCTGCAGAGCCAGCCGCCAGATTTGCCGCCGATCAGGCTTTTGTGCCAAGAACACCGCGGCCCTGCTGCCGCCCGCAACCTGGGGTTTCGCCACGCCCAGGGATCCATCATTGTCTTTATCGACAGCGACCTGGTGGTGGTGGAGCACTTTTTGGCCGCTCATGCCCAGATGCTGCGGCGACACGGGGTTACCGGCAATCCCGACTCGCCCCACGAGGCCAAGGTCTTCACCTACGGGCGGGTAATCAACACCTGCAATTTTCGGGATCCCTGCTCCGAGCCCTTCAAGCCCACCGATTTTTCGGCAGCCTTCTTTGCCACCGGCAACGTGGCCATTGCCCGCCATTGGCTGGAGCGGGCTTGTGAAACCCCTGCCGGCCCCTTTGACGAGCGGTTTCACCTCTACGGCTGGGAAGACCTGGAGCTGGGGGTGCGGCTAAAGCGCCTGGGCCTGCGCCTGGTCAAGTGCCCCCAAGCCACCGGCTACCATTGGCATCCGCCCTTCGAGCTGGCGCAAATCCCAGCCCTCATCGAGCGGGAGCGGCAGCGGGGCCGCATGGGCATCCTCTTTTACCAAAAGCACCCCACCTGGGCCGTGCGCCTGATGATCCAACTGACGCCTCTGCATCAATGCCTGTGGGGCCTTCTGTCGCTGGGGGGGTGGCTGAACGAGAAGCGCTTAGAGCCGCTGCTGCGCTGGTTGATCCGGCAGGGCCGCTCGCAGTTGGCCTTGGAGCTGTGTCGGGTTTTCTTCCTCAACTGGTACAACGTCCAGGCGGTTTACGAGAGCTACAGAGCGATGAAAGCCCGAAACACGGGGATCCACCTGTTCTGAGCGCTCACCAGCGTCGGATAGGTCAGCCGACCATAGTCCTTGCCGGGGAGCAAGGGCGTTCCGGGATCCGGGTCGGCAGGGCCAAGGGGTTCCCAAACGGCGCCGGCCCCCTTGACAATGGCCCACACCGCCGCCACATCCCAGATCTTGGGCGAGCGTTCTACCGCCCCCAAAAGGCTGCCGCCGGCCACCGCCAGCAGGTTGTAGGCAGCGCCGCCCAGCATGCGGGCTTTGCAGGGAAATTGCGGGCTAATCCAGTGGCTGCTGCGGGAGCAAAAATTAAACAGTTGGTTGGGTCCGGGTGGGGCGGTGCTGGGGCGAATGGGCTGAGGACGGACGGGATCCCGGTCGTGGCGGATGAGAAAAGCTCCTGCCGGCGCGTCGTCGGGAAACTGAGGCCAGTAGCCGTAGAAAGTCTGGCGGATGGGGGGCAGATGCACACAGCCAAACACAGGCACACCCCAGTGCAACAGCGCCAGCGAGCTGCCCCAGATGGGGATCCCGTGGGCAAAATTGGTGGTGCCATCCAGGGGATCCACCACCCAGCACCACTCTTTCTCCAGGAAAATGTGGTTGGACTCCTCGCTCAGGCAGCCGTGATCCGGGTAGGCCGCGGCAATTGCCTCCTGAAAGGCGCGATCCGCCCATTGGTCAGAAGCGGTCACCAAGCTGCCGTCCGCTTTTTCCGTAGAGGAGGCCTGGCCAAAGTCTGCCAAGAGCTGCGCTCCGACCTTTGCCGTGGCCTGCAGGGCAAACTCGGTAACCTCCAGCCAGAAGGGCGGGAGAGAAGCGGTTTCAGGAGAAGCACCCATGCCCCAATCCTAGCGGGATCCCTGACTTCTGGGGCGAAAAAGGGCGGATCCCTCACCCACAGGTCTTGCGCCCTCAAGCTGACTAGAATCATTTTAGGTAGACCCTCCCCTCGGCTGGCCCTCCTCCTCCATGAACCAGCGCCTAATTGGACAACTGATCGGCAACCGCTACCGACTGACCCACCACATCAGCGAGGGTGGCTACGGCAATGTGTTCGAGGCGGTGGATACCCAGTTGAATGACGAGCCGGTGGCCGTTAAGTTGTTGCGCCCGCCGCCGCCAGACATGGAGCCGGAGTATTACCAGCAACTGCAGCAGCGCTTCCTGGACGAGGCCAGGGTCAGCGCCCTGTTGGGCGAGCACCCCAACATTGTGCAGGTGCGCTCCTACGGTCTGTACCAAAACCAGCCCTACCTGGTGATGGAGTACCTGAAGGCCAAGCCTTACACGGGCCAGGGCTTGGACTATGTGTTGGCACGGGAAGGTCCCCTGCACCCAGAGCGGGTGGTGAACTTGGCTTTGCAAATTTGCTCGGCCCTGCACCACGCCCACAACTTTCACATGGATCTGGGCAAACACTCGATTCGAGGGGTCATCCACCGCGATATCAAGCCCAGCAACATCTTTGTGCAAAAAGGGCCCGATGGCAAAGAACGGGTCAAGCTCCTGGACTTTGGCATTTCCAAACTCATGGGGGAAACCTCTCGTGGCCTGACGCAAACCGGGTATTTTTTGGGCACGATGGTCTATGCCTCGCCGGAGCAGATGCGGGGAGAGAAGCTGGATGGCCGCTCCGACATCTATTCCCTGGGGGTGGTTTTGTACGAGCTGTTAACCGGTGCGTTGCCCTTCGAGCCAGAGACCGACACCCTGCAGGGCTGGTACCACGTCCACAACTTTCAAAAGCCCCGCCCTTTTCAAGACCATCCGCTGCCCCACCCCATCCCTGAGGCCCTAGAAAAGGTGGTGCTGCGTTGCTTGGAGAAAGACCCTGCCCTTCGCCCGGCCACCATGGAGGAGCTGGCCCAGCAGCTCCGAGCCGTCTATGGGGACAAGATCCCGCCTCCCCCTCAAAAGGCTCCTCTGCAGCGGATCCCTGCCGGCTTTGGCCAGCAAGCCACCCAGCAGAGCCGAGCCGCCCCTGTTTCGGAAGCTGAGGAAGAAGAGCTGCAGCGGGCGGTGCGTTTGATCGAGGCAGGCGAATACAAAATGGCTGTCCACCTGCTTAACAAGCTGATCCAGAGTGCCCCCAACGAAGCCCGCTACTACCTATACCGCGGCCTGGCCCACCAGCGGCAGGGCCATTGGGGCCTTGCCCAGATGGACTATCAAGGAGTGCTGCGGCTGGAGCCGGGTAACCCCTCGGCAGAACAGGGGCTGCGCGAGGTCGAACAGCAGGTCGGCCAGGAACAGGTTAGCCCCCACCAGAAGCCCACCCTCCCCACCTCAGGCAAGCCCCGCCAGAGCAAAGGATTGGCCCTGGGCTGGCTCCTGGCCAATTGGGCGGCGGCTGGGATCGGCTATCTGGGGCTGGGGGCGGCAGCTCCCCTGCTGGCTGCTTTGGGTTCGCTCCAAGGAGCGGTGGCCGGGGCCGGCCTGGGCTTGGGGATGGGGCTACTCCAGTGGGCGGTATTGCGGCGGCAGGTCTCTTGGCGGTGGGTGGCGGCCACGCTGCTGGCCACGGCTTTGGGTTGGGTAGCAGCAGATACCCTGGAGGCGGGGATGGCAACCTTCGCTTTCGATCCCAGGGATCCCTGGCTGCAGAACGCCTTGCAGGCGATGGCCAGCCCGCTGCGTGGCTTGCTGGTGGGGCTTGGCGTCGGTGGATTGCAAGGGATCCTCCTGTCCCGGCATGGGAAAGTTGCCTGGGCCTGGGTCTTGGCGGCAGGGGTAGAAGGAGGAGGGGCAGCTCTGCTCATCCATTGGCTGTTGGCCGGCTCTGCCTTGAGCCGTTGGCTGCTGCTCCTTGCCGGGCTGCTGGCTCACACCCGTCCCCTCAGCGCCCTGGTGCTTGCTAACTTAAATTGGCGCCGCATCCCTGCCGTTCAAAATTGCCAACAGGCCAAACAACAGGCCGCCTAACCCCCATCCCACAACCACCTCAGCTTCCCTCAAAACTTGCCTGACGAGGGATCCCGTGCAGCCATTAAGAGCAAGAAGGCCCTCCAGCGAGAGCCTTCTTGAGGATCCTATTGCGCCGTTTTACCGTGGTTTTCGACCTGGAAAAGCCAGTGTAGGACATCGGGGATGACTATCGATAGTTTCCAAATCGAGTTTGGCTTACTGCTCTCACATCCACACCCGTCCTAATTGTCGAAGGGTATCGATCGCAAAAACGTAACGGCAGTCACCAACGCCTCAGAATCCTTAGCCCATCATACCGCATCTGCGGGCCGTGCTTGTCAAGTGCTCATCAGGGCTTTGCCAAGGACGGGATCGGCATTTGCTTGGCTTTGGAGGAGCCCTCTTGTCGTTGGGCTAGGATAGGAGGGCAGACCGACTTTTTGCCGGCCATGCTCGACTCTTTGTTGGATAACATTTACGGCGCTTGGTTTCTGCCGGAGCCCACCTTTCGCTCGCTGCGGCAACAGCCTGTTCTCTGGCAAGCTTTTGGGGTGGTGGCGCTGCTGAACATTCTCGAGGCTGTGCGTCGTTTCGGGGTAAACCTGCCGAGCATGGTGCTGGCGCTGCTGGCAGGCTTCCTGGGATGGGTAAGCCTGGCGGCCCTGCTGCAGGCGCTGGCCTTTTGTTTTGGGCGGGCTGCCCCTTCTTTTGCGTCGCTCCTCTGCCTGACGGGCTTTGCTGGCCTGCCCTGGCTGCTGCTGGGACCTGCCCAATCCTTGGGCGGAGTGGCCGGATCCCTGTTGGGGTTCGTGGCGCTGTTGTGGTTTGTGGTTTGGCAGGTGCGGGCGGCAGCGGTGGCGCTGGATCTGGAGTGGTGGCGCCTGGCGGGTCTGATCCCGTTGGCCTTCCTGGGCGGGCTCCTGTCCTTGAACTGGTTGACCAGCGCCGTTGTGGCTTTGGCTTCTCTGGGCTGAAAGGCAATTGCAAAATTGGGAAGAAGCAGCCCGCCGGGCTAGTTGGGCACTCGCTGCAGGTGCGGTTTTTCCTCCGGCAGGATCGCCCCTTCCACAGGGCAAACCTGAAGACAGATGCCACAGTCAATACAGGTGGCAAAGTCGATCCAGAAGTAGTCGGTGCCTTTGGCATTTTTGCCGTCCCCAGGGTGAATGCAGGCGACGGGGCAGGCCTCCACACAGTCGGCAACGCCTTCACAAATATCGGTGACGATGGTATGAGGCATGGATCCCTCTCCCTCAATCGAGTCAACCTCAACACCTTCCCATCCGCTTGGCCCAGAGTCTGTTGGCCCGTTGGCAGTGGGTGGCAGAGGGCTTTGTCATTTTAGGCGAAAACGGATCCCTCTGAGAGCGACCCCAAGCCCTCACCCCCCGTTCCTCTCCTAGGGAGAGAGGAAATGGGGCAAGGAACCGTTTTGCCGCCGTTGGGAGCAGTAGCTGTGCAACCGATGTCCCATCGCGCCCGGCAGCGGCTGTGGGGAATGCAGATCACTGGCGGCAGAACCTGCAGCTAGGTCTCTCTCAAATCCCGCTCTTGAGATTGCCACCAACGGCTGAGGGGCCAATAGAGAGCGGGGGCCCACAGGCTGCTTAAAATGGCCGACGTGAGGGCATTGCGCTGATGGTTCCACCAGATGCTCTCCAGAGAACGGGGGCCATCGCCGCCAATGGCGCCGGCGGCGGGCGAGGAGTTTGCCAACCCATCCAACCAAGTTGCCATTTCCGCCGGCTCGAGGCCAGCGGATCCCTGAGAGGCCGTCAGCCACATCCATTGCAGCGCCATCAGCGTCTCGGCAATCACCACCATGCCGAAGACGATCAAAGCCACGGAGATGAAGTCCTCTTGCATGTAGCGCTGCTTCTGCAACTTGGCCGTGAGGATCCCGACCACCGCCAACCCCAGGGCATGGGTAGGATAAGGGTTGGTCAGGGCATCCTGCAGAAAACCCAATGTGATCCCGGCAACAGCCCCCTGCCAAGCCTTGCGCCGCACGCTCCAGCACACCACCCAGATCAGGGGCCAATCGGGGGTTAGGCCCGCCAGCTCCAAGCCCGGCCCCCGCCACCAAGGGGCCACCACCGCCAACAGCCCTGACAAGGCGGTGACCAGCCAATTGAGGCGAGACTTAAGGTTGAGCATAGCGGTAAATCAAGGCCCACTCCAAGAGGCCCAGGGGCGCCGACAATTCGACTGTGGCTTGTGGGGCAGGGCTGGCATCCAGGTTGATGGCTCGAACCGTTCCCACCACAACCCCCGCCGGGTAGAAGCTGCTCAGGCCCGAAGTTACCACCACATCCCCCACTTCCACTTTGGGATCCTTATCGAAAAAATCCAAGATGGCGTTCTGGGTGCCGGTGCCCCGCAAGATGCCCATGTGCCGGCTGCGGCTGAGCATCACCCCGACACGGCTGGTGGGATCGCTAATAAGCAGCACGCGGCTGGTGTTGGGGGTTACCGCCTCAACCCGCCCGACCAATCCCCCCGGTGCCATAACCACATCTCCTACCCTGACCCCATGCTGGCTGCCGCGGCTGAGGGTGAGCTGTTGCCACCAGTGATCGGCGCTGCGGCCCACCACCGCCGCCGGGATCCCTGCTTGGGGCATTTGCTCGGTAAATTGCAGCAGGCGCTTCAGCTCGCGGTTTTGGTGCCGCAGCTCGGCCACCAGGGCCTGTAGCTCGCGGGTGGCGGCCTGGCTAAGTACGGCGTCAGGATCCACAGGTGGACGGATGGGTGCGGTGAGCCAACTGTACAGCTCCACCAGCAGGGATCCCTGGGTCTGGCGCAAAGCCCACGCCCCTCCTATCGCCGAAGCAGACAGGAGCAACCCCAAACCATAACGCATCCACCACTGGTGTAGCCGATTCAAGCAATACCTCTCTAACCCACTCGACTCACACCTCGAATCAGGGATTCAGAGGAAACTCCTCTAACCCTTGAAGCTGCCGCTCAACACTCGACCCAAGGTTTTGAAATCCTCCAAAACCCGCCCTGTACCGAGCACCACACAACTGAGGGGATCCGGGGCAATGTGAACCAGGATCCCGGTCTCATGGCTGATCAGGGCGTCTAGCCCCTTGAGCAACGCCCCCCCTCCCGCCAACATAATGCCGCGGTCGATGATGTCTGCCGCCAATTCCGGCGGCGTGCGCTCCAGGGTGCGCTTGATGGCCTCCACAATGACCGAGAGGGGCTCGGCCATGCTCTCACGGATCTCAGTGCTCTTCACCGTCACAGTGCGGGGCAAACCCGAAAGCAAATGCAGCCCCCGCACTTCCATGGTCATCTCCTCTTGAGTTGGGTAGGCAGAGCCGATTTGAATTTTAATCTCTTCGGCAGTGCGCTCCCCGATGGTGAGATTGTGAACTTTTTTCATGTACTGAATGATGGCCTCGCTCAGCTCGTCTCCTGCCACCCGCACCGACTCGCTGAGGACGATCCCTTGCAAGCTGAGGACGGCCACCTCGGTGGTGCCGCCGCCGATGTCGATGATCATGTTCCCGGTGGGCTCTTGCACCGGCAGCCCCGCGCCGATGGCTGCTGCCACCGGCTCATCCACCAAATACACCTCCCGCGAGCCGGCTTGCAGGGCCGCTTCCATCACTGCCCGTCGCTCTACGCCGGTCACCCCACTTGGGATCCCGATGACGATGCGCGGGGCGATCAAGTAACGACCTCCATGCACCCGCTGGATGAAGTGCTTCAGCATCATCTCCGCCGTGTCGAAGTCGGCGATCACCCCATCCCGCAGAGGACGCACAGCCACGATGTTGCCCGGGGTACGGCCCAACATTTTTTTGGCATCTTCCCCCACGGCCAGCGGTTGTTTGGTGTTTTGGTCGATGGCGACGACAGAGGGCTCCTGTAGGACAATGCCGCGGCCAGCCACATAGACTAGGGTGTTGGCCGTGCCCAGATCGATGCCCATGTCACGGGAAAATCGGCTGAATAGCCCCACGGTAGGTTGCTCCAGTTTTTATTCGTGAAGAAAGAGCAGCAAGTCTCGCTACCTACTATAGTCCAATCCTAGGAGAGGCGGGGATCCCTTTCCGAGTGGCGCAGTTAGGGCTGGCTATCAGCGGAAGTTCGGATTAGAATGAGTAGCTTCCTTTTTCCGGTTGCGATGCAGATTGCTGCAGCTTTGC
The DNA here is from genome assembly GCF_047502605.1 of Synechococcus sp. RC10A2. Taxonomy (NCBI): domain Bacteria; kingdom Bacillati; phylum Cyanobacteriota; class Cyanophyceae; order Synechococcales; family Synechococcaceae; genus Synechococcus; species Synechococcus sp. RC10A2. The sequence continues at coordinate 18,744 of NZ_JANSHP010000019.1, read as the reverse complement.
TGAGCTTGGCCACCCCCAATTTGCCCCGTTTGTTGCACTTTTACCAGGCCCTCTTGGGGATCCCGCCCCAAGTCCAGCTCTCCAGGGAGGGAGAGCCAGTGTATGTGGAGTTTCGCCTGCCTGGCCTGCGACTGGGCCTCTACCGCAGTCTCCATCCAGAGTTTGCCGCCCAGGCGGGAGCAGCAAGTCTTTGCCTGCAGGTGCAGGATCTGGCGGCATGCCTGGGATCCCTGGCGGCGGTGTTGGCGGAGCACCAGATCTCCGTTTCGCCGCTGCGGCAGGCCTTTCACGGCCAGGAGGTGGACTTCCGGGATCCCGATGGCAATCGCATTGTGTTGCACCAACCTTCTGCGGCCTTCTGGCAGGCGATGACCTGGGAGGGGACTTGCAACTGAACCAAGACCCCTGAGGCTCAGGGGAGACTCTTTGGAACCTTTTCGAGCAAAAAAAGTTGTGGCAGGTGCTATGTCTCAGCCTGAATTCAAAGGGTCGTAGCCAGTTTGGGGGGACAGGCTTTTTCCCAATTGGGGCAAGAGGCCGGGGTGTTGGGAAAAGTCCCCCATCCCCTGTGGTTGAGAATAGTTAAAACTCGGAGGCTAGGTAGGGATGGCGGTGTCCCCGTTGAGGCTGAGCAGGTCATGAAAAAACCTCTGGGCGTCTGTCCGTGTTTCGACCCCAGAGGCTTCTTCTCTTCACTCCTCACCACCCCTGAGCGTACCCGCCTTCCAAAAGGTTGTCAAGCATTTTCCCAGGGGGGCTAGCGGGTGGGAAACCGCACCAGAGCAGCGCTGCCGTAGAGGATCATCTGGTGAGGCTGTAGGCACACCCGATCTACTCGCAGCTTGCTCCCTTGCAGGGCTAGCCGATCCAAATCCAGGAGCGCATTCAGGTGATCCACCAAGGCTCGGCTCAGGGCCCGCCCCTCCTCCGTGTCGCCCTCAAACAGCGGATCGGCAAGGCAAATGCGGCGACGTTCTAGCACCTCGATGCGAGCGGAAAAGCCCACCTGCAAGGGCTTTTCTCCCCCTGGCTGAACCTCGGCCTGCAATCGCAACCGCTGCTCTGGGGTGAGGTGAACCTCGACCTGATGAAATGAGAGCGGCTTGCCCCCCTGATCCACCTGAGCCAGCTTGTTCAGCACAAAAGGCGTGTTAAAGGATCGCGCCAGATCCGCTTCGCTCAGCACCACCCGCATCCTGGCCTGCACCGGCTGCCGCAGCTTAATCCGACCCTGCCAGATTTGGCTAAAGTCAATGGCTACAGCGTTGCAAAACAGCTCTAAAAGCGAAAGCCGCAGGCCGTTGTACATCTGCAGGTTCTGGCCCACCAGCTCAAAGCTGTCGATGCGTCCTTGCAACAGCTTGGCAATGGGCTCTGCCCGCACGCGCGCCTCCAGCCGCTCTGCCTGCTTGAAGAGAGCGCGAATGGCTGCGCTCACTCCCCGGCTGACCCAGTCAGTAAGCATGGGATGAGGCAAAGAGAGTTCTGGCAGGAGTCCTGTGACCATAGGGCAAGCTAAGAGCGCCTACAGGGATCATAACCAACCATTAAGAAAAGTTACAGCTCCTACCGAGGGAGAGCTGCTCTCTCAAGGGTATGGGCGTCCCTCTTGCATGGCCGAGCGGGCCACGGCTGCGATCCCCTGGTCGGTGGCGCGGGGCAGATGAAAGTACCGTCCGCCCGCCAGTTCCGCCAGCTCGGCGCTGAAACCGGTGGTTACAAAGCGGCTCTGCGAGTCGATGAGAAGCAGCTTCAATCCCAGGGCGCGGATGCGCAGGGCGATCTCCCGCAGCTCCTGCTTCAGGTCGATGGGATCGCTTTCGCTGCGTCCCAGGGAGCGGCTGAGGGGGATGTTGGCCCGGCCATCGGTGAGGGCTACCAGGAGCACCTCTCCCACGTCGCCGCTGGCGCGGGCGTTCACCCCCAGGCGCACCGCTTGGGTGAGGGCATGGGCCAGTGGGGATCCCCCGCCGCAGGGCAGGGATTCCAGGCGGCGGCGGGCCAGCTCGATGGAGCGGGTGGGGGGCAGCAGCACCTCGGCAGCCTCGCCGCGAAAGGCAATCAGGGCAACTTTGTCGCGGTTTTGGTAGGCCTCAGTGAGCAGGCGCAGGGCGGCGCCTTTGGCCGCCTGCATGCGGTTGAGGGCCATGGAGCCGGAGGCGTCTACCACGAAGATCACCAAGGCCCCTGCCTTGCGGGCCAGCTTCTTGGCGCGGATGTCGCCGGGCTCAACAATGACGGCCCGCCCCGGCTGCCGCTGGCGGCGGCTTTTCTGGTAGGGGGCAGCCGCCCGCAGAGTGGCGTCGACGGCGATGCGGGGATTGGCGCCCTGGGGCAGGATGGGCTTGACGTAGCGGCCCCGGTCGGCGCTGAACACCAGGCTTCGGGATCCCGTTTTCCCTTGTTGGTTGAGGGATTGGGCAAAGGCCAAGAGGCGCGGGTCGAGGGCCACTTGTTCGGGATCGAAGAAAAACTCCTGGGGCAGGCTGGGATTTTCCGGCTGGGGCTCCGTCTCTTCTCTGTCTTCCCCCTCCTTGTCGGGCTCTGGCGGCTGGGGATCCGACTGTTGCGATTGGGGTGGCGGCGGGGGTTGGTCGGGATCGTAGCGGGCGCGGGGCAGCAGCACCAGTTGCACTGCCTGTTGCAGATCCTCGGCCACCAGGCGATCCCGTCCCTCCAGGGCGGCCAGGACACAGGCGGCCCGCAGGGCAAACTGCTCCCCTCGATGGCCTTGGACGTTGCCGCGGATGGCCTCTTGCACCAGGTAGAGGATCTGTTCCCGCTTGGGCTTGACCTGGGGCAGCCACTCCCGCGCCAGGAGAATGCGGGTGCGGATTTCCTCCAGTTCCGCCTGGTGCTCGGCCAGGAAGGGCTCGGGAGCATCGACAAATTGCGTTGCCCGTTGGACAATTTCCCTGCGCTCTTCCAGGCTCAGCTCCTGCCCCACCGGCACCACCAGCGCCAGGCGATCCAGCAGGTGGGGGCGCAGGGATCCCTCTTCGGGGTTGTAGGTGGCCACCAAGAGAGGCCGGCAGGGGTGTTGCAGGCTCAGCCCTTCCCGCTCCAGGCGGTTGACCCCATCTCCCACCACCGTCAGCAGCAGGTTGACGATGGCGTCGTCCAAGAGGTGGATGTCATCCAGGTAGAGCACGCCGCGGTGGGCGGCAGCCAAGAGCCCCGGCTGAAAAACCGTTTCCCCCTGCCTCACCGAGGCCTCCACATCCACGGATCCCAAGAGCCGATCCTCGGTCACCCCCAAAGGCACTTGGACAAAGGGAGGGGCTATCACCTGGGTGGGGGGTGTCGTTCCCTGGGGGTAGCGGGCCTTGGCCCAGTCCGACCAGGTCTCGGGCCGCGCCGGGTCGTCGTTGCAATAGGAGCCGGCAATCACCTCGATGGGGGGCAGCAGGGCGTGGATCCCTCGGGCCAAGACCGACTTGGCCGTGCCGCGCGGCCCCACCAGCACCACTCCTCCCAAGCTGGGATCCACCGCCGCCAACAGGAGAGCCAGCTTGGCGGTTTGCTGGCCGACCACGGCGGTAAGAGGGAAAGTGCGGGGAGGGGCTAGAGCTGCCGATCCTGAGGTTGAGGAGTAGAACGTGGCCATCGGCACGATAGGGGCTCGAGGTAGGGAGACATGCACTCAAGTCTATCGCTTGTAGGAGTTTCCCGGAGCCTTGCCAACTGGCTACCGCTAGCCTCTTCCTCGAACGAGGTTGCCAGAGCCACCCCTCAACAAGTAGCAATCATCACATGCTTGGCAATTTGATACTCTCGCACGGCCTCTGCCGAGAGATCTTTGCCAAATCCCGATTGCTTGAAGCCGCCGTGGGGAGCCTCGGAGGCGATGGGGAGATGATCGTTGATCCAGACGGTTCCGAACTCCAGATCGGCGGCCAGTTTCATGGCTCGTCCGAGGTCTTGAGTCCACACAGAAGCCGCCAGCCCGTATAGGACGTCATTGCCCAGGCGTAGCGCTTCCGCTTCTTCGCGGAACGAGCCGAGCGTGAGGACCGGCCCAAAAACCTCACTCTGGACGATCTCCGCTTTTTGATCGACATGGGTAATCACTGTGGGTTCGTAGTAGTAGCCCCGGTCAAACTGAGGAGGGATCCGCCCGCCGGTCAGCACCTTGGCTCCCTCGGCTTTGGCCCGCTCCACAAATCCCCTCACCCGCTCCCGCTGGGCTGCCGAGACCAAGGGCCCCATCTCCACCCCCGCCTCAAAAGGGGATCCCAGCCTTACTTTGCGCATCGCCTCGACGATGGCCTCTTGCATCTGCGCCAGCTTGCTCTCGTGCACATAGAGGCGGGTGGCTGCCGTGCAGTCCTGGCCGCTGTTGAAGGTGGCGGCAAAAGCAGCCTTGGCGGCCACAGTCTCCACGTCGGCATCCTCGAAAACCAAAAACGGGGCTTTGCCTCCCAGCTCCAGATGCACCCGCTTGAGAGTGTCTGCCGCCGTCCGCATCACCTGCTTGCCAGTGGCAGTAGAGCCGGTGAGGCTGACCATGCGTACCTGCGGGTGCTCCACCAGGGCTTGGCCGGTAGCATCGCCTCCGGTAACGATGTTGACCACCCCCGGCGGGATCCCGGCCTCAGCAGTCAGCTCCGCCAGCATCAGGGTAGTCAGAGGGGTGGTGGGAGCGGGCTTGAGCACTACTGTGCAGCCGGCAGCCAGGGCGGGGCCGATCTTCCAGACGGCCATCAGCAGCGGGTAGTTCCAAGGGGTAATTTGCGCGCACACCCCCACTGGCTCCTTGCGAAATAGCGAGGTGTAACCTCTGGCGTATTCTCCGGCGCTCAAACCATGGATGTCGCGGGCGGCAGCGGCAAAGAAACGCAGGTTATCCACCGCAAAGGCCAGATCCCCTCCCAAGCTGACCAGCTCGTAGGGCTTGCCGGTGTTTTCCGACTCCAGACGGGCCAGCTCGGCAGCGCGAGCTTCGATGAGATCCGCCAACTTCCAGAGGGCCAGGGATCGCTCGCCGGGGGTGAGCTTCGACCAACGGCCATCGTAGAAAGCCGTGTGGGCCGCCTGCACCGCCCGATCCACATCGGCAGGGCTGGCGTCCACCACCTCCGCCAATTGCTCGCCCGTAGCCGGGTTCTCGATGACCATCAGGTTTCCCCCTTGGCTGTCAACCCATTGGCCGTCGATCCAGAGTTTGTGGGCCATGGCCTCTTCTCAACTGCTCGCTAGCAACACTTCTCCCCATTGTGCCGAATCTTGTCCAGCTTGGAGGGCGTTGTCGAGGAGAGGGCCAAGCCGCCAGGGATCCCCTCTCTCTGGGGTTTCCGTCTGGTAAGGTCAGAAGGGAGCTTTCTGCACCAGCGAGGTTGGCCTATGTCTCCTGTGCTGTGGCAAGCCATTGGGTACGCCGGCGGGATCTCGCTGGGGATCGTGGGACTGGTTGCCCTTGTCAACTTTCTCTGGCAGCGCCTAGAGCAGCAGGCGGAGAAAGCTACGGCCCAGCCAGCCGAGTCGCCCTCGGCTTCAGAACTTGGCAACACCTCGGAGGGATCCCCCTCAGCATGAGCGACAGGGTTCGCGTTCACGTTTGGGTGCGCGGGCGGGTTCAGGGAGTGGGGTTTCGGGCCTACACCGAAGCCATGGCCCGCAACGCCGGCGTCCACGGCTGGGTGCGCAATCTGCGGGATGGCCGGGTGGAGGCGGTTTTTGAAGGATCCCCGGCGGCGGTGGAGGCGATGTTGCGCTGGTGCCAGCAGGGCAGCCCCGGCTCGCGGGTGGAGGCCGTCGAACACCGCTTCGAGCCACCCGAAGGCCTCTCCACCTTCGAGATCCGCCCCACCGTTTGAGGCAGCAGCTCAGCAGCTAGCGATATCCCACTAGAATGGGAAAACCTACTCTTTCTCGTTTGGCCATGACGGTTGCTGCCCCTGCCAAAGTGGAATACGAAGCTGTGATTGGGCTGGAGGTGCACTGCCAGCTCAGCACCCGCTCCAAGATCTTCTCCAGCAGCGCGACGGCCTTTGGCGCTCCCCCCAACACCCAAATTGACCCTGTCTGCATGGGCCTGCCCGGCACCCTGCCCGTGCTGAACGAGAAGGTGCTGGAATACGCGGTCAAGGCTGGCCTGGCCCTCAATTGCACCATCGCCCCCTACAGCAAGTTCGACCGCAAGCAGTACTTCTACCCCGACCTGCCCAAAAACTACCAAATCTCCCAGTACGACCTGCCCATTGCCACCCACGGCTGGGTCGAGATCCAGCTCAGCGACGGCCGCAGCAAGCGCATCGGCATCACCCGTTTGCACATAGAAGAAGACGCGGGCAAATTGGTGCATGCCGGCAGCGATCGGCTGTCGGGATCCAGCTATTCCCTGGTGGATTTCAACCGGGCAGGAGTTCCCCTCATCGAGATCGTCAGCGAGCCGGATATCCGCACTGGGGAAGAAGCAGCCGAGTATGTACAGGAGCTGCGCCGCATCCTCCGCTACGCCGGGCTGTGCGATGGCAACCTACAGGAGGGATCCCTGCGCTGCGACGTCAACATCTCGGTGCGCCCGCTGGGCTCCCCGACCTTTGGCACGAAGGTGGAAATCAAGAACATGAACTCCTTCAACGCCATCCAGCGGGCCATCGAGTACGAGTTCAACCGCCAAGTTAAGGCCGTGGAAGCAGGCGAGCCCATCGTACAGGAGACCCGCCTCTGGGAAGAAAACAGCCAGCGCACCATCAGCATGCGCAAGAAAGAGGGATCCAGCGACTACCGCTATTTTCCGGAGCCGGATCTGCCGCCCATTCGTGTGACGGAAGCGCAAAAAGCCCGCTGGCAGGCGGAGCTGCCGGAATTGCCCAGTGTGAAGCGGCGGCGCTACCAACAGGTGTACGGCCTCTCGGTGTATGACTCCCGCTACCTCAGCGACGAACGCAACACCGCCGAGTACTTTGAGGCCGTGGTTGCTGCCGGCGCCGACCCGAAGGCAGCCGCCAACTGGATGATGAGCGACATCGCCAGCTACCTCAACACCCACAAGCTGGACTACCCGGACATCGCCTTGAAGCCGGAAACCCTGGCTGAGCTAATCGGCCTCATCGAGCAAGGCACTATTTCCAGCAAAATTGCCAAGGAGATCCTGCCGGAGCTGCTGGAAAAAGGCGGCTCGGCCCGCGCCCTGGTGGAGGCCAAGGGCCTGACCCAGATCTCCGATAGCAGCCTCTTGGAGCCAATGATCGCCGAGGTGCTGGCCGAGAACCCCGAGCAACTGCAGCAGTACCGGGAGGGCAAAACCAAGCTCTTCGGCTACTTTGTCGGGCAACTGATGAAAAAAACCCAAGGACGGGCGGATCCCAAGCTGGCCAACGAGCTGCTCAAGCGGCATCTAGACGGCTAATTCCAGGCTTCGGTGAGGGAATAGCCCAATTCCTGGATCATGCGCCGCAGCAACGGCAAACTCAGCCCAATGACGTTGCCAGGGCACCCCTCGATCCGCTCCACAAACAAGCTGCCGCGGCCGTCAATGGCAAAGCAGCCAGCACAATTGAGCGGCTCGCCGGTGGCCACGTAGGCGCGGATCTCCTCGTCGCTGGGCTTGGCAAAAAACACCCGTGTTACCGCATAGTGGACGAGGCGGCGGTTCTGCCTCGTGTCAATCAAGGCATGGCCCGTGTAGAGCTCTCCCACTTCGCCCCGCATTTGCCGCAGGCGCCGTTCCGCCTCTAGAGCATTGGCCGGCTTGCCCAGGATCTCCCCCCCTAGGTAGAGCACGGAGTCAGCCCCGATCACCAAGACGGGCTCCCGTTGCTGAGCCGCCACCGCTTCGGCTTTGGCCGCAGCCAGCTTCTGCACCAGCTCCACCGGATCCGGGCTCTGGATTTGGCTTTCGTCAAAGTAGCTGGGTTGAACGCGAAAAGGGATCCGGGCAGCTTCTAACAATTGGCGGCGGGCAGGAGATTGCGAAGCCAGGACAATGGGAGGCAACATCGATTCAATGCTCAACTCAAGCCTAGACGTTTGCAGGACTGAAGTTTGCTCTACTACTAGTTTCCATTAACCTAGTCAAGGTACGCCCGATAGGCGCTCAAGGGAAACCCTCTCGATCTCTTCCCAACGGGATCCCGTCTGTGACCACCCTACCCTCCCAGGCCACCCAAACTGAGCTTGCCCCTGCTGGCCTCCTCCAGCGCTACTGGGGGGATCAGGACACACCCGAAAGCCGCTGGGTCAATTGGCTGGTGGCGGTGCTGGTTTTCTGTTCGTCTGCCTTTTTTGTAGTGGAGACCTACCCCATTCCCCCCCAACTCCGCCTTGGGCTGGAGCGGCTGGATCGCCTCATCCTCGGCCTATTCGTGGTGGAATATCTACTGCGCTGGGCAGCGGCCCTGCAGAAGCTGCGCTACGTCTTCAGCCTCTATTCGCTCATTGACTTGCTGGCGATTTTGCCTTTTTTTGCCGGGCTGACGGATATTCGCTTTATCCGCCTCTTGCGCTGGTTTCGTATCTTGCGGCTGCTGCGCCTGGTGGAGGGCAAGACCCTCTTTGGTCAGGTCATCTCCGCCGACACCCGCATCTTGTTGCGCATCCTTTTTACTCTCTTTGCGATTGTCTTCGTCTACTCTGGCCTCATCTACCAGGTGGAACATCCGGCCAATCCCGGCGCTTTTGCCACCTTTTTGGATGCTTTCTACTTTTCGGTTGTTACCATGACCACGGTAGGGTTTGGGGATCTCACCCCCACCTCTGAGCTGGGCCGGCTGTTGACGGTGCTGATGATCCTGACGGGCGTGGCCCTGATCCCTTGGCAAGTAGGGGAGCTGATCAAGCAACTGGTGAAAAGCGGCACCTCGCTGCAGTGGGCCTGCCCGGGATGCGGCCTCTCCCAGCACGATGAGGATGCCCAGTTTTGTAAGCGCTGCGGCACGCCGCTCTATCCGGATAGCCAAGCCTCTCCAGCCAGCAGTCCGCTGGCCAATCTGCCGGTTGGGGGCAAAGACAGGATAGGCTAGGACGGGATCGAGAGAACCTGCAATGTTGGCACATCCTGAATTGGCAATCCCTGGCAAGCTCAATGTAAAGGCGGGAGTGGTGATGCTGCTGGCAGCCATCGTCCTGGGCCTCATCCTCAGTCAGGTTCAGCCGCTGCTGCCCGCTCCGCAAGATTTGCCAGGGATCCCTAGGGAACCCCTTTCCTGGCAAGAGGTGCCCAAACAAAAGTACGCCTGGCACATCTGCTACGCCTTTTTGGGCAATATGGGGCTGATCAACATCGGCGGCGGCCTGGCGCTGGTGGCGTTGGGATCCCGCTTCACAGCCGGGCACCTGTTCTCCCAGATTCTTCTTTTGGGGGGAATGCTGCACCCTGCCTCTTGGGCTTTGGTGGCTCTGACAGGTCTGGAAGGGTGGGGCTGGCTGGGCAATGTCGGGGCGGTGGCGGTGGCGCTGGTGGTGATGGTGTTGTTTGTTCACCTGATCTTGGCTACCTACCGCTCGGGGCAAGCCCTCCAAAAACTGACTCGATCCCGCATCCACCGCTAACTCGGCAGACAGTTGGGGTGAGAAACCGTTTAGCTTAAGATTGTTTTTAGCATTGTTGATGCTGACATTCGACATTAGGTGGGCTGAGCATGGCGATCAAAGAAGAAGTTTTTTTTGAGGGCGGCCCTCACACGGGCGATCTGGTGTTGAACTCCTTCCTCGGCCTCACCCTCGTTGGCTTGCCTCTGTTTGTGGGCGCCCTGGTGCGCAAGCTTTGGGTTCACTACCGGATAACCAACCGTCGCATCACTGTGATCGGCGGCTGGGGCGGCAAGGAGCGCTCTGATGTCATTTACAAAGAGATTGCCAAGGTGGTGACGGTGCCACGGGGCCTAGGCACCTGGGGCGATATGGTGCTCACCCTCAAAGACGGCAGCCGCCTAGAGATGCGGGCAGTGCCCCGCTTCCGCGAGATCTACGCCTACATCAGCGAACGGCTGGACGAGAAAGCCAGGCAAGTAAGCGGGCCCATCGGCAAAAGGTCCCCCTCGACCCAAGCCTAGCCATGCCTGCTTGGGATCCCTCCTGGGCGCAGCGCCTGGCGCTGGTGCACGAGTATTTGATCTGGCCAGGGGGATCGGAAAAGGTTTTGCAGGAGCTCCTTGCCTTTGCCCCACAGGCACCTCTCTACGTCAGCCTCTTCTCGTCCCACACCTTGCCGCCGAGCTGGCAGCAGCGGTCGGTTTACACCTCGTTTTTGCAGGGCTGGGCCCGCTGGCTGGGGGTGCTGCGGCGCAACTATCACAGCCGCCTTAAGTACCTGCTGCCCTGGATGCCCTTGGCCTACGAGAGCTTTGACTTCTCCGCCTATGACTGCGTCATCTCCAGCAGCCATGCCTTTGCCAAAGGGATCCTGACAGGGCCTTCCACTCTGCACCTTAGCTACATCCACAGCCCGCCCCGTTACCTCTGGGAAAACCAGGAGCTCTATCTGGAGCGGGAGGGGTTGACGGGGATCCGCCCGCTTGCCGCCCTCAGCCGCTGGCTGTTGCACCGCCTGCGCCAGTGGGACTTTGTGGCAGCCCAGCGGCCAGACCTATTGATTGCCAACTCGCAGCACATCCGCCGGCGCCTGGCCAAGCTCTACCGCCGCGAGGCTGTGGTTATCTATCCGCCGGTGCCGCTGCAGGGGTTTGAGCCGGTAACCCATCCCCAAGCCGACTACGACCTGGTGGTGGGCCGGCTGGTGCCCTACAAGCGGGTGGATTTGGCGATCGCTGCCTGTAAGCAGCTGGGCCGCCGCCTGGTAGTGGTGGGGGAAGGGCCGGAGCTGCCGCGACTGAAGCAACTGGCAGGGCCGCAAGTGGAGTTTTTGCCCCACCAGCCCCAAGACCGCCTGCAGGAGCTGCTGGCCAATTGCCGGCTGCTGCTGTTTCCCTGGGAAGAGGATTTTGGCCTGGTGGCGGTGGAGGCGCAAGCCTGTGGTCGTCCTGTGGTCGCCCTGAACCGGGGAGGCACCCGCGAGACCGTCATCCACGGCCAGACGGGGATCCTCATCCCCGAAGCCAGGGTGGAAGCCCTCGTCGAAGGGCTGCGCCAGGCGGAGCGCCAGGAATGGGATCCGCAGCGGATTCGGACCCATGCCTTGCAATTTGCGCCGGAGCGGTTCCACGCCCAGTTGGGATCCCTGCTGCGCTGGGCCTGGCCCCGTTTCCAGGCGGGAGAGCGCTTGGATCCGCAAGAATGGCAGCCTCAGTAGGGCCGCCGCTGTACAAAAGCCGGCAACTCGATGCGGCTGCGGCTGCCCCCTTCTCCCCCAGCCCGTGCAGCCGCCAAGGCGGAGCGTCTCAGCAGCTTCTCCGCCCGATCCTGCCGCTCCTCAAGGGCAAGGGGTGGGATCCCACCAGCGGGCGTTCTCCCAGTTGTGGGTCGGCTGGTGGGTGGGGCGGCAGCCACCGCTGGGGAGGGAGCAGGCCCTTCAGCTGCCGCCTGAACCCGTTCCTGAGCCGGGCGGCCAGACCTGAGCTCGACACCTGCTTGGGGAGGAGCCGCAGACGACTGCCGCAGAGCGGCTAGCTGCTCCTCCAGCTCCTGATTGCGTTGCAACAACAGGGCCACCTCTTTTTCCTGAGTTTGGGCATAGGCGTGGGCCTGCACACACTCGGTTTTCAAAGTCGCCACCTGCTGCTGCAGCTTCTCGATCTGTTTCTGGCTAACCAGATGATGGGCCTCCGCCAGCTCCTGTGCCCGCCGGGCTTCTTCCAGGCTTTCCCGAGTTGGTCGCTGGGCCAGCTCCCGAAGCTGCTGCTGCACTTCCTGCCACTGGACAAGGGTGGGCCGCTGAGCCAGCTCTTGGAGAAGCTGATCCCGTTCGGCCCGCAAGGCGTCGAGCTCCCGGGTGAGAGCCTGCACTTGCTCTTCTAGAGCAAGGAGCCGCTGCGTCTGCAGAGACTCCGCCTCGCCGCTGGGATCCACTTGGGCTTTTCGCTCTTGGCGCAGAGCCTGCAGCTCCGCCTCCAGTTTGGCAATTTGCTGGGCCTGTTCTGCCTGGCGCTGCTGGCTCTGCTGCAGCTCCGCCAGCAAGGTGGTTCGCTCGGCCTTGGCAAAAGAGGCTTGTTGGCGCAACTGGTTCAGCTCCGCTTGCAAGCTTGCCCATTGCTCCTGCGAAGGGCGTTCTTCCAATTCGCGAAGACGTTGCTGCGCTGCATTCAGGTCGGCTTGCAGGCGTGCCTTTTCGCTTTCCAGCTCGGCTTTGAGACGCTGCCCCTCAGCCTCGGCCTGGCGGTGGGCCGCCTCCAGCTCCGCCCGTAGGGCTTCCATTTCCTGCGCAGAGGGCCGAGCGGCCAGCTCCTGGATTTGCGCCTGCAACTGCGCCTTCTCTTCCTCCAGCGCTTGAATGCGGAGCTGCGATTGGGCTTGTAAAAGCTGTACCTGCGGCAACTTGACGGCGTATTCCCCCAACTGGTTGGCCTGCTGTTTCAGCTCCCAGAGCTCCTGCTGCAGTTGATAGAACCGGGCCGGATCGACGCGCCGCTGCAGTTCTGCCTTCAGGGTTTCGATTTCTGCTTGGCTGGTCTGCAACTGTTGCTGCAGGATCTGGTAGTGCTCCAGCGTGGGTCGGCGCTCCATTTCCCAGAGAAGATTTTGTAACTCTTCAATGTGCTGCTGTTGGAGCTGAAAAGCTTCCAGGGTAGGACGTTGTTCCAGCCGCGCCTTCTCCTCTTGACAAGCCTGCAAAGCTTGCTCCCGCTCCTGCAGTTGGGCCTGCGCTTCCAGCAGTTGCTGTTCCAGGCGATGGGTACATTCAATCTGCTGCAATGACAGTGCCTCTGACTCTGCTAGGGATCGCTCCAAGTTGCGCACGCGCGCCCGCAAAGCTTTCAGCTCCTCTTCCACTTCCATAGCCCGGCTGCTCGACAGATTATGGGCTTTACTCTAGCAGATGCTCCGGGCAAATATCCAGCTTGACACCACCTATAGCGTGAATTTTTGAGTTCTCCCAAAACTAACGCTAGAGATGTTGCCTCCATCCTCTATACTTGGGGGATGGAGTTCTGAAGCGGGAGCCCTGTGATCAAGCTGGGATCCAAACCTTGGGGGTTGACGCTGGCCCTGCTGGGCGTGGCTCTGGTCGGTTGTGGTGCCGCCGCGCTCACTGCCAGCCCCCCTCTGCCGCCGCTAATCACCAGCAGCGACATTCCTGCCGCCGTTAGCCGGGGCGGCTTTTTGGAGGTTGGGGTCTCGGTGTCGGTGCCGGGGCGGCTCCCAGCGGAGCTGGCGTTTCAGGTGTCATGGTCGGGGATCGAGGTGCAGACGCTGTCAGCAGCCCAGGTCAACTGTGTCTCCGGCAACGTGTCCTGCACTACTCGCTTCCGCATCCGCCCCCCTTTGAACTTGGTGCCCGGCTCTTACCTGCTCAGTTTACGGGTTTTCGACCGGTTGGGACAAAGTGCCGCTGTGACTGCGACGGTGCTGTTGAGGGATCCCTGAAGGCTGCACCGGAGAGTTGCCTTTCAGTTGTTGGCTGGGCGCTTCCGCATGAACGAAAAATCGTTATTTCACCGCCTGGGCAAGCGCCCGGATCCCTGCTTGCAGACGTTCTTCAATGTCGGCCTCCAGCCGCAGGGTGCCGTCGGCCTCAAACTGGATCTGCGAGCTGAGGATGTAGATCCCTTTCAAGATATGGGTTGCGCCCATCACGGCCAGCACCGGCTTCATGGCAAAGTCGATGGCCAGCAGGTGGGCCAGGGTTCCCCCGGTGGCAATGGGGAGAATCACCTTGCCGGTAAAAGCATCCTGGTCTAGCAAATCCAGCAGCGCCTTCAACACGCCTGGATAAGAAGCTTTATAGACAGGAGCAGAGATGACGATCCCGGCAGCCTGGGCCACCTTTTCCTGAATCTGCTGGAGGTGAGGGCTCTCAAAGTTAACCCGCACCAGATCCTCTGGCGGCAAATCCCGCACCGAGACAAACTCCGTCGTCAATCCCAGACCGGACAGGATCCCGGCAGCGTGGTGCAAAATCGCTTCCGACCGCGGTGGCGGGCCAGCGGCTTCCCGAGAAAGAGGGCCAGGACTACCGGAGAGCAGGAGGATGGCCGGCATGGATCAACAAAAGAAGTAGAACGCTGCTTCTGTTGTACCAGGGATCCCGTCCAAGAAATGCTAAACTATGCGTTAGGAAAGTCTCCAGGTTGTCGAGCCTGGATCCCTGCGGGCGTAGTTCAGTGGTAGAACGCTAGCTTCCCAAGCTGGATGTCGTGAGTTCGAATCTCATCGCCCGCTTCCCCATCGAAAACACAGAGGGATAGCTGGCTGGCCCCGTACTTGAGTGCGGGGCGGAAAGGCCCGTGAGCAACTTTAGCTGCTCATCAATGGCATAGTTATCACCGAGGCGTGCCATTCCCAGGCGAGCCCCTAAGACGGTGAAAAACCCGACCGGTGGCAAGCGTCCGGAAGAGACTGCCGTCTCAGCCAACCTGCAACAACTCCGTCCCGCTGACGCGATCAGAAAAGTCAGCAGAACCTTGGGGCCTTGCCTCCAGGAACTGTCTAGAGGTGTCTTGACAACGCCTCTGTGAGTCCGCTTGCGGACTGCGTAAAAATCCCCTGGGCGGTAGGAGGGTCAAACAATCTGCCCCACGCAGGGCCTTCACCCTAAGGCAGTGAGGAGCCTAGCTTCTGAGATCCCCGGCTGGCGAAGGATTCCGACCGAAAGGGGCTTCCATGCGGCTGTCCACCACCCGCCGTAGCACCCCGTTGACAAAAGCGGCGGCCTCCGGATCCCCGTATTTTTTGGCCAATTCTACAGCTTCGTTGATGGCGACCTTGTCGGGGCTGCTGCGCAGGATCTCCATTTCCACTACCGCCAGGCGCAGGATATCGCGCTCGATCCGCCCCACCCGCTTCAGTTGCCAGCCTACCAAAACCCCTTGCAAACGGGCGTCGATAGCCTCCTTATGGGTGCGCAGGGCGGTCAACAGTTGGAGAGCGTAGGCGCGTACCTCTTGAGCTTGGGCAATGTGCAACAGCTCCGGCATGGAGAGGGCAACTCCCAGCCGGTTGACCGCCTTTTGGGACAACTGAACGACCTCATCCAGGATGCGGCGGACGCTGTACAGCCGCTGTTCCAGGTGTTCCAGGGCTTGGCCGGCGTTGCTGAGGGCCACTTGGGCTTGGTGGGCCAGCTCCAGCAATTCTCCCTGCACGGTGTCGCCGGCGTTGGCCTCCTTCAGAGCCGTTTCCAAGCGTTGCAGATGTCGTTGGGCCTGCTGAAGGCGGACAGTAAGAGAGCGAGCTCCGCCCTCTTCCTTGGCATCAGAAGCGGCCAATAACAGGGGATCGCTCTCGTGCAACAGGCGATCGCTGCGCTGGATCTCCGCCGCCGCTGTGGAGAGAGTTTCATGGGTCTCTTCCTGCAGAGCGCGGATGGCTGCCAGCAGCAAGTCCTCCAGTTGTTTTTCGCTCAGTTTGGCCGCTGTGGCCGGCAGTTGGTTGACCCCCAGCAGGGCCAGTTCGCGGGCAACACGCCGAGGTTGCATTGCAGAATACCCATGTTTTTAAACGACTGCCCCATCGCGCAAGGCGGCGCTATCGGGCTTAGCCATGCTAGCAGCCTGCCGCGGGGCAATGAAGAACCAGAGGCCCGGGCGCCTCGCTGTCAACTTGCCTCGCAAGGGCGGCTCAACACGCGAAACACCAACGATGCACTCTGCTCTTCGCCAAAGCGAGATTGGCTGGAGACGGAGAGGGTAAGCCGCCGTTTGCTGCGGGTGATGCCCACGTACAGCAGCCGCAGCCGCTCTGCGGCCAGATCCAAAAAGGCTTGCTCGGTGGCCGAGTCGGCCTGCTGCTCCCAACAACTTCTGCGGCTGAGCTGCCGCAACTGGGCCAGGGCTTCTGCTCTCATATCGACATCCTCCAAAAACCTCAGCCCCACCGGTCGCTCTTCAGAGTAGGTGGGAAACTCGTAGGCCGACACCTGGGGGATGAACACCTGATCCCATTCCAAGCCCTTGGCGCGGTGCAGAGTCGTAACGGTGATGCTGCCCGGCTCCGGGTTGAAGGCAAAGATCTCCGAGGGCAGGTTGTTGAGGCGGCGATCCAGAATCACCCGCAATTCTTGGGCAATCTCCTGCCAATCGACCTCGGGCAGGGATCCCAGCACCTGCTCCAACTGGTCGATGACGTAGCAACCCACAAACAGCTCTTCCGGCTTGCGGTAGAGGCTTTGGACAATCACATTGAGCACCTCCGGCCAAGGGGAGCGCCCGGCCCGCAGCCAACCGGCAAGGATGCGCAGCAGCCTGCCCAAGTTTTGCCAAGAGGGGCTATCCGGCAAAGTGGGGGCTTCCCCAAACTGGGGAAATAGCAGCCGCTCCGGCAGCGAGGCGCGGATCCAGTCCAGCATCGGCCCCAGCTCCAGGCGCGGGATCCCGGCCCAGTCGGCCAGGTGATCCACAGCAGCGGCCAAGCGGGCAGAGGAAATGGGCTGGGCCAACCAGTCGATGATTCCCTTGAGTTGCAGCAACACCCGCCGCTGGCTGGGGTTGCCCCGCAACAGATCGATCACCTGCTCTGCCCCCAGTTCCCGCAGGTAGTCGAGGGCCTTGCCCCCCAGCTCGTTGGTGGTGACCAGAATGGCCACCGTCTGGTCGGGAAAAGCCTGGGCGGCTGCCAGGGCCCACCGCGTCACCTCCTGCAGCTCCTGCTCCGGGGATCCGACTACCCGGCGAAACACCACCTCCCCTTCGCTGGCCGGGGGATTTAGGCCGCCAGCGCTGGCCGGGCAAATGTGCTGGGGAGCCAGGGCGGTGCGCAGGGCTGGGATGGGGTGCTTCTGGTTCACCCAGTCCACCAGGCGGTTGGCCAACTCCAGGATCTGGGGGGCGCTGCGGCTGGACTCTTTCAACGTCACCTGGGGATTGGCCTGACAAAAGGCGCGAAACAGCCGCGGCTCGGCGGTGGTGAAGGTGCCCATGATGCTTTGGTTGGGATCCCCGACCCGTACCAGGTTGCCGGTGCGCTGGCTGAGCAGCCGCAGCAGCTCTTCTTGGAGGGGGGAGCTGTCCTGGGCCTCGTCCTCGAATAGGTAGTCGTACCAATTTTGCACCTGCTGCCGCAGGGCCGGGTCGCGCTCGATTAGCTCCACTGCCTGCCAGCCCAGGTCGTCGTAGTCCAGCTTGCCCAGGCGACGCAGCTCCGCTTGGTAGGCAGCATAGATGGGGGCCGCCCAGCCCAGATAGCCCTGAGTAGTTGTGGGGATCGCCTCCGGCCCCAGACGCAGATTCTTGGCCGTGCTGATCACCGCCCGCACCATCTGCTGGAAGCTGCGTCGAAACCGCAGCCGGTTTCGGACCACCTTGTGGGGCTTCTCGGCAGGGATCAAGGGCTCCCAGAGGTGGGTGTGGTGGGCGAGCCAGGCGCGGCAGAGACGGCTGAGCAGGCGCTCCTGTTCATATTCCTCCAGGATGGACAGCTCTTCCCAAGGGCCGGGAACCTCCCGCAACACCCGCAGCGCCAGCGAGTGCAAGGTGAAGGCTTGGGTAAAGCGATCCGGATAGCCCGCCTGTTGCAGGCGTTGGTTGATGCGGTTGATCAAATTGCTTCGCGCCGAACGCATGTAGGTGAACACCCCAATGCGCTCCGGTGGAACGCCGCGATTCAGGATGAGATCGGCGATTAGCAGCTCCAGGATAAACGTCTTGCCGCTCCCCGGAACTGCCGCGATCCCCAGAGGCCCCGACCGATACGCCAATGCCCGTTGCTGTTCTGGACGCAACGTGACTTGGGGAAAAGGAGAATCTGCCAAGCTCACCATTGCATCCGCAACTAGCCGAGGATAAAGGTCTCAATGGCCACCGCCACCCCATCTTCGGTGACGGGGGGAGCAACCCAATCAGCGTGGGGCAGCAGAGCCGGCGAGGCGTTCCCCATGGCTACCCCGATCCCCGCATACTGGAGCATCTCGATGTCGTTGTCGCCATCGCCGATGGCCATCACCTGATCCGCCGACACCCCCAGCAGCTCTTCCGCCAGAAAACGAACGGCATTGCCCTTGTTCACCGCCGCATGGGTGGCCTCCAAAAAAATCGGCTCCGAGCGGGTGAGGTAGATCTGCTCAGGAGAATACCGCTGCCGCAGGGATCCCTGGAGTTGCTGCAGAAACTCCGTATCCTCCGAAACAGCCAGGATCTTGGTGGGGCTTTTCCCGTGTTGGGCGGGGGAGAGCATCTGGAACGGCACCTGGGAGCGCTCGGCATAGGCTTGGCTGAGGGGGCTGAGCTCCCGCAAATAGAGCTGATCGTCGATGTAGAGGTGCACCCCCACCGGCTGATCCTGCAGCACCTGCAGCAGCTCCTCCGCCAGCGACCAGTCCAGGCTCCAATGCTTCAAGGTCTTTTGGCTGTCGGGATTGCGAATGAGCGCCCCCTGATAGCTGCAGAGGGGCATATCGGCCCCAATGGCGTAGTGAAACCGCTCAGCAGAGCGATGCATCCGACCTGTAGCAATGGCTACCCGCACGCCTGCCGCCTTGGCTTTTTGAATGGCCTGCCGCACCGGCTCCGAAACCTGGTTGGAAGGCCCGGCAATCGTGCCGTCGATGTCCAATACCAACAGCCGAATGTCTCTCCAGGATCCTGCCTCCTTTTTTCGCTGTTGGACTTGAGCTTCTGCTCCGGTTTGCATTGCCCCTCCTCCTGGCAACCTCCCAGACACTAACACAAAAGGATAGCTGGGTAGCCCCGCACTTTAGTGCAGGGCGGAAAAGCCCGCTAGCCACTTTAGTCGCTTACCCATGATGGGGGT
>NZ_JANSHP010000018.1:0-19881 GCF_047502605.1 Synechococcus sp. RC10A2 | reverse complement strand
TTCTCTCCTTCCTCTTGAATACCTGTACCCTATTTTAAATTAAAAGGCTGTACTTATTTCCACGCCCAGCAGGCGGTGGAGAAATCGCTCAAGGCGGTCTTGTTCCTGCAACAGATCGAGTTCGAGCGCACACACGATCTGGTCAAGCTGGCGCGCCTGTTAGCGTATCGCGGCGTGACGCTGCCAGTCACGGAAAGCCAACTGCGCCGGCTGAACCCTTTTGCCGTCGCCTTCCGCTACGACGATTTGGAAATCACGCTCGCCTCTGACGATGATCTGACGAGCGTGGTTGCCCGGATGTGCCACTGGGCGAAGGAACAGATCAGCGCAGCAACAGAATGCGAGGAAAGCGATGGCCCGGACTACCATTGACCGCTTGATCATCAACTCTCCCTACGAGGAGCCGAAGAAGCACTGGCGCTACGATCGCGAGACGCGTACGTTCGAACTGGTTGAAGGGCGGCGGCCAGCGGGTTACGTGGTAGCGACTCCCGGTTCCAAATCTTTCGACGATCCGGGCATCTTCGTTGAAATCCCGCTTGTCAACCAGATCCGCCCGCGCGTCAAAGCCTGGCGCGAGGCAGGCTATCCCGGGATCACCAGCATCACCAGGCGGCTCTTGGCGCACTGGCATGACCCGGAGGAGTTCGACAGACGTCGCTTTTTCTTCTGTCAATTGGAAGCCGTCGAGACGCTCATTTGGCTGACCGAGGCGCCTGCTGCCGAGCGGGTGGGCATTGAGATCCCGGGAGACGGCGGGGACTTTGATCGGCGGTGCTGCAAGATGGCCACCGGCACGGGCAAGACCATCGTCATGGCGATGGTGATTGCCTGGCACATCCTTAACAAAGTGGCCAACCCCCAAGATGCCCGCTTTTCGAAGAACGTGCTGGTCGTTGCCCCCGGTCTGACGGTCAAGAAACGGCTGGCGGTGCTGGAGCCCGCGGGCGCCGGTAACTATTACGAAGCGTTCGACATTGTGCCGTCCACGCTGCTCGACAAGCTGCGGCAGGGGCGGGTGCTGGTCCGCAACTGGCATGCCCTGGCCTGGGAGAGCGAAGAGCAGATCAAAAAGCGGAAGAGCGTGGACAAACGCGGCGCGAAGAGCGATGAAGCCTATACGCGCGAGGTGCTGGGCGAGATGGCCAACGCGCACAACCTGCTGGTCATCAACGACGAGGCGCACCACGCCTGGCGCGTCAACTGGGAAGCCGAAGGCAAGTACCTGCGCCAGCGTGATTTAAAAGACAGCGCCCAAGAAGCGACGGTGTGGGTTGGAGGCCTGGATCGGCTGCACCGTTCGCGCGGCATTCTCACCTGTTACGACTTCTCCGCCACCCCCTTCGCGCCCTCGGGAAAGAAGAGCAGTGAAGAGGCGCTCTTTGGCTGGATCGTCAGCGACTTCGGGCTGAACGACGCCATCGAATCGGGGCTGGTCAAGACCCCGCGCGTTGTAGTGCGTGACGACGCTGTGCCCAATGCCAAAACCTACAAGTCCCGTCTATACCACATCTACAACGACCCGGAGGTGAAAGACGACCTCAACCGACGCGCCAATCCCGAAGAGCTGCTGCCGGATCTGGTGCTGAACGCCTACTACCTGCTGGGCTACGACTGGCGGGAGACGTGGAAGGCCTGGAAAGCAGCCGACCTGCCCACGCCGCCTGTGATGATCACTGTCTGTAACCGCACTGAGACGGCAGCGCGGGTCAAGCACGCCTTCGAATCACGGCGCATTCCCATTGACGAGCTGTGTAACTCGGAGGGAATCTTGCACATCGACTCGAAGGTGCTAGAAGAGGCTGAGGCAAAGGAAGAGTCCACTGCAGTGGTGGAAGCTTCAGACGAGGCCGATGATGGAGAAGAGGAGGACGTACCGGTCGAATGCCGGCTGACCAAAGCAGAGCAGGCGGAACGTTTGCGAAAGATCGTAGATACGGTGGGCCAGGTGGGGCAGCCCGGCGAGAAAATCCAGAACGTCATTTCCGTTGGGATGCTCAGTGAGGGCTGGGATGCCAAGACGGTGACGCACATTATGGGGCTGCGGGCCTTCACTTCCCAACTTCTGTGCGAGCAGGTCGTGGGCCGGGGCCTGCGCCGCACATCCTACGAGATCAACCCACAAACGGGGCTGCTTGAGCCCGAATACGTCAATATCTTCGGCGTGCCTTTTACTTTCTTGCCGCACGAGGATAGCGGAGATGGCCCGCCGCCCCCGCCAACGCCCAAGACCGCCGTAGAACCGGACCCGGCCAAAGCGGAGTTTGAGATCCGCTGGCCGAATGTGGTGCGCATCGAGCGCTTACTTCAGCCAACGTTGACTCTCGATTGGTCAAAGGTGCAGCCATTGGAACTAGACGCGGCTCAGACGCCGCAAGTGGCAGAACTGGCACCAATTCTCGAAGGCAAGCCCGACGTAAACCAGATCAGCCGTATCGAACTGGAGAAGTTGGCGCGAGAGTTTCGCACGCAGCGCATCATCTTCGAAACTGCCCGCAATGTGTTCGATCAGGTAAGGCAAAGCTGGAGAGGCAGTCGCGAAATCTTGCTGGCGCAGTTGGTGCGGATTGTCGAGCAGTTCATTCGCTCTGACCGGATTTTGATCTCCCCACCTCTTTTTTATCAGGACGAACTGCGCCGTCGGCTGATCATCACCCTCAACCTGTCACGAGTTGTGCAACATGTCTGCGAGGCGGTGCGGCAGGAGAACACTGAGAAACTTGTGCCAGTCTTCGATCGCGACCACCCGATCCGCTCGACGGGCCAAATGCGCACCTGGTACACCAGCAAACCTTGTGAACGCACGCGCAAGTCGCACATCAACGTCTGCGTCTACGACAGCACGTGGGAGGCGTCGGATGCTTTCGTATTGGACAATAGCAGTGCCGTGAGCGCCTGGGCGAAGAACGACCATCTGGGCTTCGAAGTCCTGTACCTGTATCGCGGCGTGGTGCGGAAGTATCGGCCAGATTTTCTTGTGCGCCTGGCCAACGGCGACATGCTCATTCTGGAAACAAAGGGACAGGACACCGAACTAGACCGGGTGAAGCGGCGCTATCTGGACGAGTGGGTGCAAGCCGTCAATGCCCATGGCGCGTTCGGTCGCTGGCGGTGGAAGGTGGCACGTTACCCGGGCGAGATACGAGACACTTTGCTGCAAAGCTAGGAGCAGCAGGGCTCATGGTGGAGTACCGGATCCCGAAAAGTCTGCCCGGGGCTCCTGGCTTCATCTGAAGGCGGGGGATACCCCACCGTCTATACCGTGGGGAGGGATAGCGCCTAGCGCGATGATCAGCTAGAATCTTTCTTTTCCACCAGCAGCCTACCTGACTAACGAAATGGTTGCTTCGTCGATCCCTAACTCCCCTCTCCCAGAGGGAGAGGGGTTGGGGGCGTCAGCGGCGCGGAGCGCTTTGGAGACATCTCCATTAATTTGACTATAAGATTACAGCTTTCGCGTTCGGCTTCTCACTAGGCTAAGAGTAGTCTCAAAGCCGTTTTGCAGCAGGTGACCCATGTCCAAGGCAAAGATAGCGCTGGACTTTCAGGCGCGGATCCCGAGAGGCTATCTTAACCTGATGGGCTATGTAGACGAGTCGGAAGTCAATGGGCCGGGCCGGCGCGCTGTGGTCTGGGTGCAGGGCTGCCTGCGAGAGTGCCCGGGCTGCTTCAACCCTACTTCTTGGCCGTTTGAGGTCAACCAACTGGTGAAGATCACCGACCTGGCCGAGCAAATCCTCAGCAACCCCAGAAACGAGGGGGTGACCTTCTCGGGAGGGGAGCCCTTCTGGCAGGCTCCTGCCCTGGCCAGCTTGGCGCGGCTCCTGAAAGCGAAAGGGCTGACGGTGATGGCCTTCAGTGGATTCACGCTGGAAGAGTTGCGATCCCCCCAGGCTCCTCCCGGCGCCCAGGAGCTGCTGCAAGAGCTGGATATTTTGGTGGACGGGCCCTACCTGCAATCCCAGGCCATTCACTCCCCCCACTCGCTGGTCTCTTCCCGCAACCAGCGGGTGCACGTCTTCAACCCCGCCTTGCAAAACCAGCTTAATTGGGCCAGTGACCAGGTGGAAATTCATATCCTCAAAGATGGAACCCGCATCGTTACCGGCTACGGCAGCCAGTTTCTCCTCGACGAGGCAGGCTCTTGAACTGCAGTGATCCTTTATCCTACACCTGCAGCGGTTCCCTGAGACAAGCGGGCAGTTGCCAGCACATCTCCAGCCAGTTTTTTAGCTCTTCCGGTTGGCCCATGAGGCTCATTTCCACCAGCAGAATGGCGGCTCGGTCGGCGGCTCCTTTGGATCCCAAACGAATTAGGGCAGACAGGCTTTCTTCCCGCCAGCAGACGGATACCCCCTGCCGGATCAAGGCCCGGGCGGCAACGGGGATGCACGAGAGTGGCACTTGGATGTCTCGCCGCTCGTAGTCGACAGTAGGTAGCATGAACGGCAACCCAAATCTTTATTATGTCTTAATCTTCTTCCCTTTTCGCTTGTCTGTCACGGGTCTTTGCAAAGTATGAAGTAATCTTTTGTAAACTTTGTAGAGTTCTCGACATCGTTGAGAACAGTGGGCGAGCAAGCGCGGGATCTCTCGCGGGATCCCTGGAGAAAACTTAAAAGATAGCGGCGATTTCTCGGCCTCATTTCCCCACAGCTGCGAGAATAGCTGCATGCGCAGGAGATGGGGAGATGCGAGCAGAAGGTTGGGAGAGGCGAGTTGGTCGCTGGTTGCCCAAGGCCACCCTTGCCGGAGCCGTATTGATCCTAGTGGCGATGGGCAGGCCGCTGCGACTGGTGGGCAATGGAGAAAATATGGTGGTGTTCACCTGGGGAGGGGGGGTGAGCCCGATGGCTTTGCAGCCTGGTCTCCATTGGGTGCCGCCCTTTGTCTCTCGCACAGTCATCTTTGATGTGAAAACCCAAGCTCTGACCTGGAAAGACAACGACCCGACCGCCTACGCACCGCGGCTGGTGGCCCTTTCTCAGGATGGGCAGCAGATTGCGGCTGAGGCGACGCTGCAGTTTCGCATTGTGGACGCCCCCAAGGTCTATACGCAACTGGGGGAAAATTACCTGGATCGCATCGCCCCCATCGTCCGGTCGGTCATTCTGAATGAGACCAGCGGCTTTTCCGCCCAGGCTCTGTATTCCACGGAGCGCCCGCTGCTGCAAGGACAAATTCGGGAACGGGTGGCTCTTCTGCTGAAGGAATACGGCATCGAGGTTTTGGATTTTCTGCTGCGGGATGTGGATTTCGATCCTGATTTCGTAGCGGCCATTGAGGCAAAAACCATTGCCGAAAATCAACTGGCGCAAAAGCAATTTGAGATCGAGCAGGCCCGCCAAGATGCCCGCGCCATCATTTCTCAAGCGGAGGCAGAAGCCGGTCAATTGAGAGCCAAAGCACAGGCCCTCACCCAAAATCCGCAGTACCTAGAGGTGGTCAAAGCCGCGGTACTGGGATCCCGCCTGGAAACTCTGGTTACCAAATAGCAACCAGCACTTTTTCATCCTCTTTCCACGAGGAGCCGCCATGTATCCAACAGGAGAAGCACCCCAAAGCAGAGTGGGTTGGTTAACCGTAGGAGGGATCGCCGTCTTGGCGGCCCTGGGAGTGCTCCGCGCTTGCCTGTACGTCACTTTGCCCGGACATGCCACTGTAGTGTTCAATACCTTTTCCGGGCTGCAAAAGGGGCGGGTAGAATTGCCGGGGGTCATCTTCCGGATTCCAGGGATCGAAACGCCGATCACCTACACCGTGCTCACCCGCGTTTGGGAGTTTACCAACAACCCCGCCTCGGCCAATGCCATCAGCAACGCCATCACCGTGAACACCGCCGATGGACAAGCCTTTGCCATCGATGTGGCCATTGCCCTCAAGCCCAACCTCGCCACTTTGGATGAGCTGCACGCCAGCATCGGCGAGAACTATCTTTCCACGGTGGTGGTGCCGGTGGTGCGCTCCAAAATCCGGGATATCTCCGCCTCTTTCAATTCGGAAGACTTTTACCGGAAAAGCCAGCGGGCTGCCATCGAACAACGAGCGCTGGACTTGATTCGCCAAGAGATGCCTACTGTCAACCGCGATGGCCAAACCCTGCCTCTGGTGCAGGTGGAGGGCCTGTTTCTGGGCAACCCCGATTTCCCACAAGCCTTAAGAGACTCGATTGAACGCAAACAGGTGGCCTCGATTACAGCACAAACGGCGGCAGTGCGGGCGCAAATTCAGGAAAAAGAGACCGAGCGGCTGCTGATCTTGGCGGCGGCCAACCAGCGGGCCATTGAGCTGAAAGGACAAGCGGCAGCGCAGAACGCGCAACTGGCGGATCTGCTGTTCTACGAGAAGCTGCAAGAGCGCATCCAAAACCCGACGGGCTCGCTGCCCCCTTTGCGCATCATCCGCGTCGAGGGAGATGCCACCGTGTTCCTCAACGTGGATCCCCGGCAGGCAGCCCTGCAACAGGCCCGATAGTCAAGCCTGGCCACGCCGTCGGAGCTGCCAGGGCAGGGTGGAACGGTCGGCAGCTTGCTGCGCCTGGGCCACGACGATCACCCCGGCCACCGGGATCCCGGCAGCGACCAAGACCTGCTGCGCCGCTTGGACGGTGGAGCCGGTGGTGTAGATGTCATCCACCAGTAGCACCGGCGTGGCGGGAGCGCGCTTGAGAGCAAAGGCGCCTGCCAAGTTCTGCTGGCGTTGCAGGGGGTTGAGCTCATGTTGGGCCGCTGTGGCCCGCACCCGCACCAGAGCGTCAGGTAAATGTCTTAGACCCGTCCGCTCGCAAAAAGCTTGGCTGATCAAAGCCGCCTGGTTGTAGCCCCGCTGCCGCAGCCGCTCCGCATGCAGAGGGATGGGCACCACCGTATAGTCGTGGCGAGACAGCAGGTCATGGCTTCCCTGGGATCCCGAACGCTTCTGTCGGCTCTCCAGCCAGCGGGATCCCAGCCATTCCCCCAAAACCGCGCCAATGCGCCGCTGTCCTTCATATTTCAGGCAATAGATGGCCCGGCGCAGCGCTCCCCGGTGGATCCCCCAAGCATAAAGCGGCCAAGGCGAAGTGGTGACCGGCCAAGAGTCGAGCCGCTCCGCCTGCAGCCGCCTTTGACAGTCTGGACAAAACACAGCCTTAGCCGGGCGCTGGCAGAGCGGACAAGGGAGCAAAATCCACCAATCCATCCAGCCCATCGCCTTTCGCGAGTTCCTTCTGGTGTGCAGAAGCTCCTCTAGGCTAGCTGAGGGGAACAAGGATGCTGAAATTCTCACTCAGCCAAGCCACCAGCCCAGAAGCTGATCCCTTAAGTTGACGCCGGGATCCCGCCTTGCTAGGATTTACTACTGCCGGATAATTGAGTAGCGATCTTCTCAGCCAACCCATGCCCACCATTCAGCAACTCATTCGCGAAGAGCGCAAGGCTGCTGTTCGCAAGACCAAGGCCCCTGCCCTGAAAGGATGTCCTCAGCGGCGGGGAGTTTGCACCCGAGTGTACACGACAACGCCCAAGAAGCCCAACTCAGCTTTGCGGAAGGTGGCGCGGGTTCGCCTCACCTCTGGCTTTGAAGTTACTGCTTACATCCCCGGCATTGGCCACAACCTACAAGAGCACTCGGTGGTCATGATTCGCGGCGGAAGGGTCAAGGACTTGCCCGGCGTGCGCTATCACATTATTCGGGGCACGCTCGACGCCGCAGGAGTGAAAGACCGCAAGCAAGGCCGCTCCAAATACGGGGCAAAACGGCCTAAGCCCGGCCAAGCCCCAGCCGCCGCTGGCAAGAAGAAATAGTTTCCCTCTGGACGTCATCCTGCCTTCAAGTTCTACAGCTCCTATGTCTCGCCGCAACCGTGCTCCTCGCCGTGACGTGCCTCCAGATCCCAAGTACGGGAGCCGTTTGGTTACCATGCTGATCCACAAGTTGATGATGAGGGGCAAGGCTTCTCTTGCCGCCAGGATCCTCTACGACGCTCTAGAGATTGTGCGAGAGCGCACCGGCCAGGATCCGCTGCCCGTACTGGAAAATGCCGTTCGCAACGCCACCCCCTTGGTGGAGGTGAAAGCGCGGCGGGTGGGCGGCGCCACCTATCAGGTGCCTGTGGAGGTCAGAGCGGAGCGAGGAACCTCATTGGCGCTGCGCTGGCTAGTCACCTTTTCCCGCACCCGTCCAGGCCGCACTATGTCTGCCAAGTTAGCCAATGAGATTATAGATGCGGCCAACGAAACCGGCAACGCCATCCGCCGGCGAGAGGAAGTCCATCGCATGGCCGAAGCCAACAAAGCCTTTGCCCACTACCGCTACTGAACCCCGCTGGCCGAGCAAAGGAGGATGTTGTTGGGATCCCTTCCCATTTGCCGAGAGCTGGGCTGGATCTGGAGGAGAAGGGGCAAAAAAGACTAGAATTGTAAAGGTTTTTTTAGTTTGCCCGAGTCGCAGGGCGACGAGGATTGGGAGGTTAACGTGGCACGCACAGTTCCCCTGGAACGAGTTCGAAATATTGGTATCGCGGCCCACATCGATGCTGGCAAGACCACGACCACAGAACGGATCCTCTTCTATTCCGGTCTGGTGCATAAGCTTGGCGAGGTTCACGAGGGAACCACGGTAACCGACTGGATGGCTCAGGAACGGGAGCGGGGCATCACCATCACGGCCGCGGCCATCACTACCCGTTGGACCAAGCGGGATCCGAAAAACCCCTCCCAACCTCTCGCCGGCGCGCCGGAATACACCATCAACATCATCGACACGCCAGGGCACGTGGACTTCACCATCGAGGTGGAGCGCTCGATGCGGGTGCTGGACGGGGTGATCGCCGTCTTCGACTCGGTAGGGGGCGTGCAGCCGCAGTCGGAAACCGTCTGGCGGCAGGCCAATCGTTACAATGTGCCCCGCATTGCCTTTGTCAACAAAATGGATCGCATGGGGGCCAATTTCCTCAAGGTTTATAACCAGATCCGGGAGCGCCTCAAAGCCAACGCCGTGCCGATCCAACTGCCCATCGGGGCGGAAGACGAGTTCCGCGGCATCGTCGATCTGGTGCGCTTGCAGGCCAATATCTACATGGATGAGATCGGCAAGGACATTCGCCCTGCCCCCATCCCGGAGGAGATGAAGGATCTGGTGGCGGAATACCGGGCCAAGCTGGTGGAAGCAGTGGCCGAGACCGACGAGGCCCTGATGGAGAAGTACTTTGCCGAGGAGGATCTGAGCGAAGCCGACCTAATGGCTGGTCTGCGCAAAGGCACCATCAGCGGCCAAATTGTGCCCATGCTGTGCGGCTCTGCCTTCAAGAACAAGGGTGTGCAGATGCTGCTGGACGCGGTGGTGGACTACCTTCCCTCTCCCATCGATATTCCCGCCATCAAGGGGGTATTGCCGGATGGGTCGGAGGTGTCGCGCAAAGCCAGCGACGATGAGCCCTTCTCCGCCCTGGCCTTCAAGCTGATGAGCGACAAGTACGGAGACCTCACCTTTATCCGCGTTTACTCTGGGGTGCTAACCAAGGGCACCTATGTGCTCAACTCCACCAAGAACAAAAAGGAGCGCATCTCCCGCCTAGTGGTGCTCAAGGCGGACGAGCGTCTGGATGTAGATGAGCTGCGGGCAGGCGATCTGGGGGCTGTGTTGGGCCTGAAAGATACCACCACTGGGGACACCCTCTGCGACGAAAACGCGCCGGTGATCCTGGAGTCCCTATATATCCCCGAGCCGGTAATCTCGGTGGCTGTCGAGCCCAAGACCAAAGCCGATATCGACAAACTCTCCAAAGCGCTGCAGGCCCTGGCCAAGGAGGATCCCACCTTCCGCGTCTCGGTGGATCCGGAGACCAACCAAACCATCATCTCCGGCATGGGCGAGCTCCACCTGGAGATTCTGGTGGATCGCATGCTGCGGGAGTTCAACGTAGAAGCCAACGTGGGCAACCCCCAAGTGGCCTACCGCGAAACCATCCGCAAGCCAGTTAGCCGCGTGGAAGGGAAGTTCATCCGCCAGACTGGCGGCCGCGGCCAGTACGGCCATGTGGTCATCGACCTGGAGCCGGCAGAGCCGGGCACGGGGTTCGAGTTTGTCTCCAAAATTGTGGGTGGTGTCATCCCCAAAGAGTACATTCCGCCTGCCGAGCAAGGGATCCGCGAAGCCTGCGAGTCCGGCGTCTTGGCTGGCTATCCTTTGATCGATATTCGCGTCACGCTGGTGGACGGCTCCTACCACGAGGTGGACTCCAGCGAAATGGCCTTCAAGATCGCCGGCTCGATGGCGTTGAAGGAGGCTGCTCGCAGAGCCAACCCCGTCCTGCTGGAGCCGATGATGAAGGTGGAGGTGGAAGTTCCCGAAGCCTTCGTCGGGGATGTTATCGGAGACATCAACGCCCGTCGCGGCCAGATGGAGGGGATGAGTACAGAGGGCGGCATCTCCAAGGTCAATGCCAAGGTTCCCTTGGCGGAGATGTTTGGATATGCCACCGACATCCGCTCCAAAACCCAAGGGCGGGGCATCTTTACGATGGAGTTCAGCCACTACGAGGAAGTTCCTCGCAGTATTGCCGAAGCCATCATTGCCAAAAGCAAAGGAAGTGGAGTAACCAACTGAAATCAAAAGGAAGTGATGATTCATGGCACGCGCTAAGTTTGAACGTACCAAACCGCACGTCAACGTTGGCACCATTGGCCACGTCGACCACGGCAAGACGACGTTGACCGCCGCCATTACTATGACCCTGGCTGCTCTGGGTCAGGCCACAGCCAAGCGCTATGACGAGATCGACGCGGCGCCAGAGGAGAGAGCCCGCGGTATCACTATCAACACTGCCCACGTGGAGTACCAGACGGAGAAGCGTCACTACGCCCACGTGGACTGCCCCGGCCACGCCGACTACGTGAAAAACATGATCACGGGCGCGGCCCAGATGGATGGGGCCATCCTGGTGGTCTCGGCGGCCGATGGGCCGATGCCGCAGACGCGGGAGCACATCCTGTTGGCCCGTCAGGTGGGGGTACCCAGCTTGGTGGTCTTCCTCAACAAGGTGGACATGGTGGACGACGAGGAGCTGCTGGAGCTGGTGGAGCTGGAGATACGGGAGCTCCTCTCCAAGTACGACTTCCCCGGCGACGAAATCCCCATCATCAGAGGATCCGCTCTCAAGGCTCTGGAAAGGATGCAGGCCAACCCCAAAACCCAGCGGGGTGAGGATCCCTGGGTGGACAAGATCTACGAGCTGATGGATGCGGTAGACTCCTACATTCCAACGCCGGAGCGGGATGTGGACAAGCCCTTCCTGATGGCAGTGGAAGATGTCTTCTCGATCACCGGTCGCGGCACGGTGGCGACGGGCCGGATCGAGCGGGGCCGCATCAAAGTTGGCGAAACCGTGGAGCTGGTGGGATTGCGAGAAACCCGTTCCACCACCGTTACCGGTCTAGAGATGTTCCAGAAGACGCTGGACGAGGGGATTGCCGGCGACAACGTGGGTGTGTTGTTGCGGGGTATTCAGAAGAACGAGGTGGAGCGGGGCATGGTGCTGGCCAAGCCCAAGACCATCACTCCTCACACCCAGTTCGAGTCGGAGGTTTACGTCCTCAAGAAGGAAGAGGGCGGACGTCACACCCCCTTCTTTGCCGGCTATCGTCCTCAGTTCTACGTGCGTACCACCGACGTCACCGGCACCATCACTTCCTTCACGGCTGACGACGGCTCTAAGCCGGAGATGGTGATGCCCGGCGACCGCGTCAGGATGACGGTAGAGCTGATCCAGCCCATCGCCATCGAGCAAGGGATGCGCTTTGCCATTCGTGAGGGCGGTCGTACCGTAGGGGCCGGTGTGGTCTCTAAGATCCTGAAGTAAGCGGCTTTCTCTTGGCAGGGATTGGGCGCTGGTCACTCCAGGCAAGCTCGATCCCTGCCATTTTTTTGAGTACACCCTACCTTCTCTCCGACTATGGCTACCTTGACCCAACAGAAAATTCGTATCCGCCTAAAGGCCTACGACCATCGGCTACTGGATACTTCCTGCGACAAAATCGTGGACACGGCCCGCCGCACGGAGGCTGTGCCAGTTGGCCCGATCCCTTTGCCGACGCGGCGTCGCCTCTACTGTGTGCTGCGTTCCCCCCACACGGACAAGGATTCGCGGGAACATTTTGAAGTTCGCACCCACCGCCGCATTATCGACATCTACTCCCCCTCTTCCAAAACCATCGATGCTTTGATGAAGCTGGATCTGCCGGCAGGGGTGGACATCGAGGTGAAATTGTGAGGCTCCGCTCGGGGATCCGGCGCTAGGTTAGGCAAGGGGGCAGGTGGTGACCACAGCAGTCGAGCAAAAAAGACGAGAAGAGGGCGCCGCCATTGGGGAGGGGACGGCGGCTTCTGAGCCCATCCCGGTCTTGGTGGTGGGAGCCCTGGGCAAGATGGGGCGGGAGGTGGTGCGGGCGGTGGCCCAAACCCCCGACATGAAGTTGGTGGGGGCGGTGGCCCGTTCCCAGTTGGGCTCGGACATTGGCGAGGTGTTGGGCCTGGGATCCCTGGGAGTCGAGATTACCGACGACCTGGCGGGCCAGTTGCTGCGGCTGTCGCAGCGGAGCGCCCGAGGCGTCATGGTGGATTTCACCCATCCGCGCTCTGTGTATGAAAACGTCCGCTCGGCCATTGCGTTTGGGGTGCGGCCGGTGGTGGGGACGACGGGCCTGACGCCGGAGCAGGTGGAGCGGCTGAGGGATCTGGCGGATAAGTCCGGTGTGGGCTGTCTAATTGCGCCCAACTTTGCCATCGGCATGATCCTGCTGCAGCAGATGGCGCTGCAGGCGGCCCAATATTTCGATCACGTGGAGATTGTCGAGCTGCACCACAACCGCAAGGTCGATGCCCCCAGCGGCACGGCTCTGCAGACGGCGCAGCGGCTGGGACAACTGGGCAAAGCTTTTAACCCGCCTGAGGTGGAAGAAAAGGAGCTGATCCCCGGCTCGCGGGGAGGGATCCCCGGCCCCAACATCCCCATCCACAGCGTTCGCCTGCCGGGGCTTATTGCCCACCAGGAGGTGATCTTCGGCGGCATGGGGCAGACGTTGACCTTGAGACACGACATCACGGATCGGATGGCCTTCATGCCGGGAGTGATCCTGGGCATTCGCAAGGTGCTGCAGCTCAAGGGGCTGGTCTACGGCTTGGAGCAGGTGTTGAGCTAGCTGCTCAGGGGCGGGATCCCGGCCTCGTCCAGGATGTGCGGGATGAGGTGTTCGGCCTTGACGGCCATCAGGTGCACGCCGTGACAGATCTGGCGGGCCTGGCGCACCTGTTCGGCAGCAATGCGGATCCCTTCTTCGAGGGGATCGGGGGCATCGGCCAGCCGCTGGATAATGGCGTCCGGGATCTGCACCCCCGGCAAGTTGCGGTTGATGAAGAGGGCGTTTTTGGCGGATTTGAGCAGGAAGATGCCCGCCAGGATGGGCTTGCCGGCGGGGCGGCCCAGCTTGTCCATGAAGCGCTCCAGTTGCTCGAAGTCGGTCACCATCTGGCTTTGGAAAAACTGGGCTCCGTTCTCCAGCTTGCGGTGGAAGCGCCGCTCCAGGCCGGAAAAGCTGGGGGATTGCGGCTCTACGGCTGCCCCCGGGAACAGACAGGTGCCGCCGTCGGGGAGGGGCTTGCCGTTGCAGTCGAGGCCGTTGTTGAGGCGTTGGATAAGCTGCAGCAGACGCACCGATTCCAGGTCAAAGACTGGGCGGGCATCGGGGCAATCCCCCACCTGGATGGGATCCCCGGTGAGGGCCAGCACGTTGCGCAGGCCGAGCGCTGAGGCCCCCAACAGATCCCCCTGCAGAGCCAGGCGGTTGCGATCCCGGCAGGCCAGCTGCAGGATGGGTTCAACGCCCGCCTGCTGCAACAGCAGCGAGGCGGCCAGGGGGCTCATGCGGGCCATGGCGCGGTTGGAGTCCGTGATGTTGACGGCATGCACCCGGCCCTTGAGCTGCTGGGCCAGAGAGAGCAGGGTGCTGGTGTCGGATCCCTTGGGGGGGGTGATCTCAGCCGTGAGCAAAAATTCCCCCCGCTGGATGGCTTGGGCAAAGCGCGACGGTGGTGGGCAGGTCAGGGCCACAATTCTGGGAAGACCGAAAGAAAAAGCAGTGGGTTGGCCTATTATCCGCTGTTTTGGGAGGGTTTTTCCAGCCAAAGCGCTTTTCTCAGGGCTTGGGCGAAGGGGAAGGGCTGGGCGGAGGCTGCACCCGCATTTCTCCCAGCCAGAGGGGGGGATCCCCCTGGTGCAGACGCTGCTGCCAGTTTGTCGCCGCCGCGGGCGGGATCCCCTGCGGGCCCAGGGCCCAGCTCCAGCCAATCACCTGGAGCCACCGCCCGGCTTGCAAGCCTTCCAAAAAGGGCTGGGCAGCTTCTGCGTCGGGAGACGGCCCGCTGAGGATCAGGGGCAACTGGGGGTTAAAGGCCACAAGGCGACGGTACAACGCTTCAAAGGTCTCGGGATCCCCCTTCACCTCCAGGCTCAGCCAGTCCACCCCTGGCAAGGCGGCCCAGGCAGACGCTGCCTCGTTATCCGCTCCCTCCAGCTCTAAAACCCAGAGCAAATTGGCCTCAGAGCGCAGGGTTTGTATCAGGTGACGGTAGGCCCGTCGTTGCAGCTCTGTATCCCCGTCCCCGACAGCTACGGCCAGGATAATCGGGGTGGCAAAGCGCTGGATGCCCCGAGCCCAAGAGCGCAAGGTCTCATCCTGTTCGCCCGCAGCCAGGGAAGAGAGGTGGGCCGGCTGCAGCCGCAGGCGTAGGTAGGGAACGGAGCCGCTCTCCCGCAGGCG
Source organism: Synechococcus sp. RC10A2 (assembly GCF_047502605.1). NCBI lineage: Bacteria > Bacillati > Cyanobacteriota > Cyanophyceae > Synechococcales > Synechococcaceae > Synechococcus > Synechococcus sp. RC10A2. The sequence goes on along the minus strand of NZ_JANSHP010000018.1, from coordinate 5,086 downwards.
ATTGGCCAGGGGCTGGGGAAAATCCTGGCGCGGATCCCAGAGGTGCTCCACCGCTGCCCAGGCGGGGGGCTGGCCAATGGCCTGGCGATAGGCCAGAAGCTGCTCCCAAGTTGGCATGCCCGACCAAGTGACCCCATGATACAGCCGGCTCGTGGGGGGAGGCAGCGGCCTGCCCCGCTGAAAAGGGGCAGAATCGGGCGGGATGGGGGAGGTGAGGACAACCTGCAGCCGTAGAGACGGCGAGGGGTCAGGGGCGTCGGCCTCCGGGAGGGAGAAGGGGAAACTCCACGTGCGCTCCTCGAACCGACCCTGAGTCATCTGGCGGGCATAGAAGTCCTGGGGGGGCGGCAGCGGCTCCAGGGCCTTGTCCCCCCAGAAGGCCTGCTGTACCACCAGGCGCACCCCCTCGCCAGGGTGAACTAGGGGCGTGGTGGTATCCAGGTGAAAGCTGCCGCTGAGGCGGGTAAACGTCTTGTGGGGCTCAACTCGGAAAGAGAGTGTGAGCTGGTCAGGCCGATAGGTGCCCAAGGCGCGGGAGGAGGGGGTGGGGAGCAGGGATCCCAGCTGCTCTGCCAAGCTCTCGCAGTCGGTGCAGGGAAGGAGAGCCTGCGGATGGAGAGAGATGGGAGCCTTGCGGGCAGATTGCAACTGCTCAGACGTGATCACAAAGCTGGCCCAAAGGTGCTTCAGAAGGGGATCCCGGCCGGGCGGAATATCGGAGAAAGTTCGCCCGGGGGGCGTGGCTGTGCGTGTGCCGGCAGCCGTCCCATCCAGGGGCACCGTGGAGAAGGCGTCGCTGGAACATCCCCCCAGCAACACCAGCGACAGGATTAGCGGCAGAGTCCCCAAGAGCAGGGGCCTAACACTGGGTTGTAGCGGCGGCGATCCCCAAACCATGAACTCACCTCAATACACCACCCCTCCGCGACCGCTTGGCAACGGCTAGAGGGATTCTCGCCCAGCAGCCCAACCTTGGGTTTGATCCCGATCACAACTTGGCCACCGCAGATCCCGCTGGCACCGCCCAAAGGCAAGCTCAAGTGGTCGAGCCCTGGCGACAACCCGCTACCCCTGCGGCACTGCCGCCGCCTCCGGGTAGATGACCAACATGCCCTCGTAGAGGATTTGGCCAGGCTGCAACTCCAGGCGATCGATGCGCACGCCTGGATCCAACTGGATGGGAAAATCCGCCAGGCCGGGGATGGGGATCTCCTGCCCTTCGCTCACCCACAGGGGATTGACCAGCCGCAACTGGTTGGGACCCTGAGCCTGTAGCCCAGTTAGCACCGTAACCGGCACCTCCACCCCCTCGGGAGTAACCAATTGGGCCTGGATGCGCAGCCGATTTTGCTGCAAGGTGACCTGGGGCTGGCGGATCAAGAAGGGCACCGCTTGACCTCCAAAGGGCAGTTGCACCTGCGCCTGGGCCAGTTGGGACTGGATGAGGGGAGCCTGAAGGCTGCGGTTGAGATCGTCTTCGGTGAGGCGCAAGCTCACCTGCACCGGCACGGGGGCCAACAGCCGCAGGGGACTACGTCCCTGGATGGCTTCCCCTACATTGAGGCGAATATCCTGGCCCTGCAGCCGCAGGTGGCTGACCTGGAATCCCTGATAGATGAGGTTGTCTCCCGACACCTGGGCCTGGGGGATCTGGCCGTTCAAAATCTGGGCGTCGGAACCGGCGATCTGCACCCGCAAGTTGTCCACCTGCTGCACCTCAGAGCGAATCCAGGCGGCCACCAGAGGATTGAGCAAGGAGCTGGCGATCTGGGCAAAAGCGGGCCAGGGCAAAAACATGGTGGGCAGGCTCAGCAGCAGAGCAAGCCCCAGCCGCTGCCCCCCTGGGGAGAGCCGTCGGCGGCGGCAGGCTGTCGGTGGGATCTGGGAAACAGAGGGACCCTCTAGAATGACCGAGTCCTGATCAGGCCGATAACAAGCTGTGGGCAGCACTGGGTACCTCAGCAAGGAACGACGGGCAATGGCGAGAGGCCAAGGCAAGGCCGAACTAGGACTAGATTACGACAGGACTTCTGCAGCGAATAGGGGGCTCTCCCGCACACCTGAAGGAACTATCCGTCTGTCAACTGCCACCAAAGATACCCCAGCCGCAGGTAGTGAAGCCGCAGCCAGGGGAAAGGGAAAAGGCGCGGTGGCTGGCGGAAGAGGGCGCTAATTTGGGGTCGGATGCCGGCGATCTCCTGGGCCAGGATTTTGCCTGCCCACACCCCTGTGGCCACGCCGCTGCCGTGGTAGGCCAGGCCGTACCAGAGGCTGGGATCCGTCGGCGAAGGGCCGATGTGGGGGTGAAGCTGGCGGGAGAGGCAAACCAAGCCGTTCCAGGCGTACTCGATCTCCACCCCCTCCCAGGCGGGAAAGAGGCGGTAGAGCTGCCGCGCCATCCAGGCCCGCAGGCGCTGGCGTTCCCTTGGGGCATCGCAGGTGCCGTCCCGCCCCCCAAACAGCAAGCGCCCATCCGGCAGGAGACGGTAGTAGAACAGCAGCCGTCGCGTGTCGTAGATCGGCGTCGGATCCCACCAGCCCTGAGCCCTTCGCTCTGCCGGCGTCAGAGGCCGGGTGACCAGAATGTTGGAAAGCACCGGCAACAGGGATCCGGCCAATTGGGGGTAGAGGTTGGCCGGCGTGTAGCCATTGGTGGCGATGACCAGGTGCCGTGCCCGCACCGTTCCCCCGGGCGTATGGCAAAGGTGGCGGGAGCCAACCTTTTCCCAGGCAACGACCCGGCTGGCGCTGTGCAATTGCGCTCCCCATTTCTGGGCGGCCTGGGCCAGCCCTTGGGCAAGCTTGAGGGGGTTGAGGCCAAACCCCACCCCGATGTGGAGGGCGCCGTGGTTCTCGCGGCTGTCGAAGCCCCGTTCCCGCAGCTCTTTGGGGCTGAGGAGCTGAACTGGGTAGCCGGCCACCTGGGCGTAGATCTGGTATTCGGCCTCCAACTCCCGCCAAGCGCTGGGGCGGTGGGCTACTGCGTACCAACCTTCTCCCTGGGCATCCAGGGAAAAGCCCTCGGCAGCGGCCAGCTCTTGCACGGTCTCCACCGCCTGCCGCTGATCCCGGTAGTAGCGCTCCGTCTCCGCCAGGCCTACCCGCCGCACCATTTGGGCATGGGTGAGGTAGCTCGCCCCCACTCCGCAGAAGCCGCCGTTGCGCCCGGAGGCGCCCCAGCCCAGGGATCCCGCCTCCAGCAGGCAAGCCGAGATGCCGTGATCGCGGGCCAGGTGCAGGGCCGTCGATAGCCCCGTCAATCCTCCTCCTATGATGGCCACCTCGGCCTCAACCTGCCCTTGCAGAGGCGCCGGATGTCGCCAACTGGAATCTGGTATTGTGCTGTCCCAGTAGCTGCCGACTGGGTAAGCAGGATCGTAGGTTTTGGGAGGATAAGGATTTGTCTTCGGGAGAAAAGTCCAAGCAACCATAGAACTTTAGAAGACTGGTTGGTCAAAAGCCAATTTCTCTTTGCCCATCGGCCAAACCTCCCTTTGAGAAGAGCTCAGCAGCGCAGCGAGCCGCCGTTTGCCCTCGCTGGCCCAGAGGCTACAGCAGGCACCAAAACCGCCTCTTCTGACAACCGCACCAACCCCCCCAGGGCTTGCGAACAGGCCTCTCGTCCCTGGTGGGCTGGCGAGCGGTACGCTGGCAGAGTGAGGCGGGCCAATCCGCCGTTGAAATACCCTGCCCGGGAAAATTGGCCGGGATCCCTTCCAGTTCAAGGCGGGCCGGGCCCGCTCTCCCCCCGCTGGCGGTGGAGCCGTCTCTTGCCGATGGGGGTGGATGCCGGAACCCCGGCGCTAGCCAGGGCTGCAGTCCCGACTGTTGCCGCTGAGCAACTTGGTGAGAAGGTAGAGTTTATCCATTGGCGTTTCTCTTTCCCGGGCCGGAGACCCCGCTGGCAGAATCAAGGTCTGCGGCCTTGGGTCATTTGCCAAGCAGCTTCACCAGGAGAATGCCAAACAAGTACAGGAACGTTACCGCGCCAGCCAGGAGGCTCTGGGTGAGGGGATCCGTGGAAGGGGTGAGAATGGCCCCCGCCACCACCGAACCTAGGACAACATAGCGCCAACCCTTGAACATCTGCTCAGCAGTTACCAGGCCCAAAGCTCCCAGCAGCGCCTGCAAAATCGGCACCTGAAAGGCCAAGCCAGTGCTGAACATCAGCAGCAGCACAAACTCAAAGTAGCGGTCGATGGACCAGGCCTGATCCACCACCCCTTCCCCATAGCGAATGAAGAAGTTGAGCGCCGCCGGAATGAGGAGGTAGTAGGCAAAGACCAAGCCAGCCACAAACAAAAGGCTGGATCCGAGCACCACCGGCCCCAACAGCTTGCGCTCCTTGACGCTCAGCCCTGGCAAGACGAAGCGGGCAATTTGGTAGAGCACAAAGGGCGTGGCCAAGAGCAGCCCCGAATATGCCGCCACTTTCATAGAGACGAAAAAATACTCGCCCGGCGCCAGTTGCAAGAAGGTCACCCCCTGAGCGGGCACCTCCAGCAGGGCGACGATGCGGTTCACCACCAGAAAACAGGCGACGATACACAGGGCCACCGCAATGACACTGGCCAAGAGGCGGCTACGCAACTCCTCCAGATGCTCCATCAAGCTCATCTCGACCTCGTAGGGAAACTCCGGATCTGGCACCCGAGAAGGCTCAGGTGTTGCCGGAGCTTGCTGCGAGGACTCGGTCTCAGAGGCAAGGGGCATGGGCCAACAGGTAACGAAACCTTTCCCGCTATCTTAGCCCTGCCCCACCCTTAAGGAAAAGCGCCCGCCCAATACATGGCCCCCTTCCAAGCTGTTCCCGGAAGGAACTGCCGGGTTGTGGACGGGAGCTGCCCTTGCTCAAAGTCTCTGCTTCACCAGACTGTTGACGTTCTCCCCCGAACCCCCAAACCCCCCGTATACGGGGGGACAGAGGGGAGCTAGGATCCCCGCCCCAAAGGGCTGGGGAGTATGTCAATACTTCATCTCGCCCGGCTAGGCTGAGGCGGGAGCAGCTCTAAAATTTTGAAGGACACAAAAGATACAGCCTTTTAATTTAAAATAGGGTACAGGTATTCAAGAGGAAGGAGAGAAA
>NZ_JANSHP010000017.1:0-1059 GCF_047502605.1 Synechococcus sp. RC10A2 | reverse complement strand
ATGACCATCGCAGTAGGGCGCGCGCGCCAGGAGCGAGGATGGTTCGACATCGTCGACGACTGGCTCAAGCGCGACAGATTCGTGTTTATCGGCTGGTCGGGGCTGCTGCTGTTTCCTTGCGCCTATTTGGCCCTGGGCGGCTGGCTGACCGGCACCACGTTTGTAACCTCTTGGTACACCCACGGGTTGGCCAGCTCCTACCTGGAGGGGTGCAACTTTTTGACGGTGGCCGTGTCCACCCCCGCCGACAGCATGGGGCACAGCCTGCTGCTGCTGTGGGGCCCGGAAGCCCAGGGGGACTTTACCCGCTGGTGCCAGATTGGCGGGCTGTGGACCTTTGTGGCCTTCCATGGGGCGCTGGGCCTGATTGGCTTTATGCTGCGGCAGTTTGAGATTGCCCGGCTGGTGGGGGTGCGGCCCTACAACGCCATTGCCTTCAGCGCGCCGATTGCCGTGTTTGTGAGCGTGTTTTTGATTTACCCGCTGGGGCAGAGCAGTTGGTTTTTTGCGCCCAGCTTTGGAGTGGCGGCGATTTTCCGGTTTTTGCTGTTTTTCCAGGGGTTCCACAACTGGACGCTGAACCCGTTCCACATGATGGGGGTGGCCGGCGTGTTGGGTGGAGCGCTGCTGTGTGCCATCCATGGGGCGACGGTGGAGAACACGCTCTACAAGGATGGGGAAGCGGCGAGCACGTTTCGGGCATTTGAGCCGACGCAGGCGGAAGAGACGTACTCGATGGTGACGGCGAACCGCTACTGGAGCCAGATTTTTGGGATAGCGTTTTCCAACAAGCGGTGGCTGCACTTTTTCATGTTGTTTGTGCCGGTAACGGGATTGTGGATGTCGAGCATTGGTGTGGTGGGGTTGGCGCTGAACCTGCGGGCGTATGACTTTATCAGTCAGGAGACGCGGGCGGCGGAAGACCCTGAGTTTGAGACGTTCTACACGAAGAACATTTTGCTCAACGAGGGGATTCGGGCCTGGATGGCGCCGCAGGACCAGCCGCACGAGCGCTTTGAGTTCCCCGAGGAAGTCCTGCCCCGCGGCAACGCGCTCTAA
>NZ_JANSHP010000016.1:0-20285 GCF_047502605.1 Synechococcus sp. RC10A2 | reverse complement strand
CTATGAAACTATATCAACGACCCCCATCATGGGTAAGCGACTAAAGTGGCTAGCGAGCTTTTCCGCCCTGCACTCAAGTGCGGGGCTACCAAGCTATCCTTTTGTGTGGCACGTTCTGTTGCTTGATGTTCTTCCCATGCCTCCTGGCTTGCCCAGTCCTACGGCCCACTGCAAGTGAACCGCGCAGCGGGGCAGGTAGGAAACCCTTTCTCAGCTTACAAGGCTACCCTCGCCTACTGCTCGCGCCAGCGGTGCGAAGCGTTCCCCCCAGATGCGAACCTCCACCCTACGGGGAAAACGGATCCCAGCGGCCTACTCAGGGCAAAACCGGCAGCACCGGCAGAATCTCAACTTCGGTGCGCTGGGTTTGGGGGAGAGATTGCGAAGGCCAAGTGGGGCCGCCGGAGCCATAGGCAGCAGGGCTGACCATGCTGTGCTCGGCGATAAGCTGGTTGAGGCGGGCGATGCGCTCCGCGACAGGGGGATGGGTACGCAAGAAGTCCGGCAGGGATGGACGGGATTGCAACTTGGCCAAAAATTGCGACATGCCCCTGGGATCGAAGCCAGCGCGATAGGCGGCCCACAAACCTTTTTCGTCGGCAACAAACTCGTTTTCGCGGCTTTGCGGTCGGCGCACTCCCAGCTCCAGGGCTAGGGCGGCCAAGGTGTTGTCATCGAGTCCCAGCAATTGGGCGCCGAAGCGGGCGGCGGCAGCCTGCTGCAGTTGCTGGAGGCCGTGACGTTCGCTGATATGGGCGATTTCGTGGCCCAAGACAGCAGCAATTTGGTCGTCGTTGTCGGCAGCTTCCAGGGCGCCAGTGGTGATGTAAACAAAACCACCCATCGTGGCAAAGGCGTTGATGTCTGGATCCTCCACCACCTGAAAGGTATAGGGCAAGTTAGGGCGTTCGCTGTGGGCGGCCACCCGCTGGCCGATGCGGTTCACCCGCTCCACCCAATAGAAATTTGAACTGACGCGAATCTGTCCGCGGGCTTTCAGTTGCTGGTCGATCTGGCGGCCCAAGCTCACCTCTTGGGCGTCGTTTAACTGGCTCACCTGCAGCCATTGCAGGCCGTGGATCAGCAGCCGAACCAGGTCTTGGGCCTGGGCAGGGGATCCCATCCCGGCGGCAAGGATGGCCAGCAGAGCAAAGGCAACCGGCTTGGCCACGCGGCAACTCCGCCGCTGGGGGGGGATGGGGCCCACCGACGGGATTGCCTCGACAGCAGAGCGAGGTTTCAATACCCGCATTGGATCCCTCCAAGACAACCTTCTCTCAGGCTAGCGATCTGGCAATGGGATCGTCCTACCAGAAATGGGCAACCCCTCTACTCTTTTGGCTACTTTGGCTGAGATTGCAGCAAGGGGAAGTGTTTCCGCAGCCAGGCTTCTGCCTCAGCGCGAGTGGTAAGCTCGCCGTTGAGGGTGAGGCAGCGCAGGCGCTCCAAGATCTCCTGAAAAAGAGGGCCCGGCTTGTAGCCCAGGCAACGCAAATCGTGCCCGTTGAGGGGTGGCTTCACCCAATGCCACTCCTGCAAGTAGCGCCAGAGCAGCCGCCGCGCTGGCTTGGCGGCCAGCCCTGCCAACAGGATCACCGCCGGGATGCGCAGCCCCTGCAGCAGCCGTACTACCTGAGCCGGAGACAGGGATCCGGTCTCCAGTTGGGCCAAGAGGGCTTGGTAGTGGGAGAAATGGCTGAGGCGTTCGATGCCCGCTTGGGTGAGGTGGAGCTGGCTGGCTACCTGGGGTGCCTGGGGCAGGGGCAAGAGCAAGGCTTCCAGGCGCAGTTGCCAGATCTCCTGGGATCCCAGCTCGGGGTAGCGGCGGCGGAAGTGATAGGCCCAGCGGCCCACCCGCTGCAGCCGCCGGTACAGGGAGGGATCCCAGGTCAAAGCGGGGTGAATGCAGCGCAGGGCTCCCCATGCCGCCAGCCGCTCAAAAGCCAAGGGCCAGTCGCGGGAGCGGAGGATGTAGGCCAGCTCCTGCTTGAGGCGCTCCCCGCCAACGGCATCGTGGAGGCCGCTGGCTACAGCCGTGCGAATCCATTCTTCGGTGGTCGGATCCAGGGCAAAGCCCAGGTGCACGGCAAAGCGGACGGCCCGGTAGATGCGGGTGGGATCCTCGATGAAGCTGTTGGGGTGGAGAGCGCGGATGATCCCCTTTTGCAGATCCGCTTGCCCGCCGAAAAAGTCCAGCAACTGCCCCCGCTGCGGGCCGTTGAGGCGCAAAGCCAGCGCATTGATGGAAAAATCCCGCCGGTAGAGATCCTGATGGATGGATCCCATGGCCACTTCAGGGGGCGAGGCCGGGTAGGGGTAAAACTCGGTGCGGGCGCTGGCAATATCCACACAAAAGCCCCCTGGCCAGATCAGGGCTGCCGTCTGGAACTTGCCGTGGATCTCCAGGCGTGCCTCCGGGAAGTGCTGCTTGAGGGCTTTTCCCAGGATCAACCCCCAGCCCGGCGGATCCGTCCCTTGGGGGGTCGAGGGGTAAGGCCCATCCACCACCAAATCCAAATCCAGCCGTTCCAGGCAAGAGGAGGGCTGCCGTCCCCACCGGTGCAGCAGCAGATCCCGCACCGCCCCCCCCACCAGATACAGCCGCAGACCCTTTTCATCGGCAATTCGGGCAGCTTCCTCTAGCAGCCGGCGGTGCTGCGGCGAGAGAGCGGCAAAGGTGAGATCCAAAGGACAAGAGAGAGCAGGAGAAGCCAACTGGGGTGAGAGGGCCGGCAGCTGGTGCAGGTGTCGCAACACATCGGTGCGGGTAACGATCCCCACCAACTGGCCATCCTGGAGCACTGGCAGACGGCCAATGTCCCACTGCACCATCAGCCGCTGGATCTCCGCCAGGGGCGTGTCGGGGGAGAGGGTCTTGACGTCGGTAGTCATGTAGCCCTTGACGGGGGCATGGCCAAAGCCGTGGTGCAGGGCAATGTCGATATCTCGCCGCGAGATCACTCCCACCAGGCGGCCCTGGCCATCCACCACCACCAGGCCGGAGTGGCCATAGCGCAGCAGCACCCGCTGCGCCTCCTGGATAGTAACCTCCGGTCGGATGGTGCGCACCGGCGAGGACATCAAATCCTTGGCCGTCACAGGCGGCGGGATCCGCTCTTTAACCGCCTGGCTGAGGTCGCTCAGCACCTGGGCGGGATCGGGCAGGGGCTGGTCTGGAGAAGCTTTTAGGGTAGCGGCTGCCGCACAGTCGTGGCCGCCGCCACCGTAGCGGGCCATCACTCGGCCCAGTTGGGCAAACTCCTGCCGCGCCCGCCCGATGAGGCTAAGCCGCTCCCCCTGTCGTGCCACCAAGAGCAGCACGTCCACCCCTGTCAGATCCATTAGCCGCATCACCAGGCCGGCCAAGCCGGGCACAAACTCCGGCAGCTCCAGCAGCCACGTTCCCAAGCGGTACTCCCCCACCGCCTCCACCTGCATCTGGGCCAGTCCCTGGCTGAGCAGTTCCTGCATCGGGGGGGTGAGGCCGTCCCCCAAAAAGCGCCGCAGCACCACCAGGTTCACCCCCTGCTGCAACAGCCAGGTGAGGGCAGCACCGTCGCGGGCAGTGGTCTCCGGGAACGTCAGGGATCCCGTGTCCATGTGAATGCCCAAGGCCAGGGCCAGCCGCTCAAATGGACTGAGGCGGATCCTGGCCGCCTGCAGCCGCTCCACGAGGAGGGTACAGGTGGAGCCCACGGCTTCAATGTGAGCGCTGACCTGCTGCTGCGGCCATACCTCCTCCAGCGAGGTGGCAGGCAGGTGGTGGTCGAAAATCTCAATCTTTGCCCCAGGAACGCTCAGCCAGGCCGCAGCCTTACCGAGGCGATCCGGATCGTAACAATCCACCAAGATCCAGCGCTGGACCTGGCGGGGATCCACCGAACGCAGCTCGATGAGGGGAAACTCGTCCCGGTAGAGGGCCAAGAACTCCTGCACTCCCGGCAGGGATCCGCCAGTCAAGGCAATGCGGGCGCTAGGGTAGAGTCGGGCTGCCCCCACTGCCGCCCCTAGGGTGTCGAAATCTGCTGACTGATGACACAAGATGAGGTCCATGCTGGCCTAGGCCGGGATCCCAGCCCCGGGGAGGGAGCTGCTGCTTGGCTGCAGCGGGCCAAAAACAGTTGGCGGGCGTGCTCAAGGACAAAGCCCTAAAGCGTGGTCAGTTCTTTTTCTTTCTCCGCCAGCAGATCGTCGATCTTCTTGATATAGCGGTCGGTCAATTTCTGGATTTCTTCTTGCAAGCTTTTGGACTCGTCTTCGGAGATCTCGCCGTTTTTCTCCCGCTTGCGCACCGAGTCGATGGCGTCGCGGCGGATGTTGCGAATGGAAACCCGGCCCTCTTCGGCCAGCTTGGCCACCTGTTTGCTCAGCTCCTTGCGCCGCTCTTCGGTTAGAGGAGGGATATTGAGGCGCACCACCTTGCCATCGTTGCTGGGGGTTAGGCCCAGGTCGGAGGCGACGATGGCCCGCTCAATTGCTGCCAGGGTCGAGGGATCAAAAGGCTGGATCAAGAGAGTGCTGGCATCTGGAGTGGTGATGCTGGCTAGCGCCTTCAGGGGAGTGGGAACGCCGTAGTACTCCACCTGAACGCGATCCAGCAGGCTGGCGTTAGCCCGCCCGGTGCGCACCGTGTTGAAGGAACGCTGGGTGGCCTGCACCGCTTTGCTCATTAACTCCTCGATCTCAGCTAGCTCCACGACCTTTTCCTCGCTCTCGAAACAGTTTGCAGACGCTCAGACACTAGCGGCAAAAAACCAAGACCTCTAGCACGAGCCTGAGCTTAATTTTATCTTGTCTAGATCCGCGCGCGGCTCTAGAAGCCATTCTCCAGTCCTAGCGGCACTAGAATGGCCATGAACTCCTCTTCTTGGTCCATGCCTGGGATCCCTGCTGCTTTTTCCCCGCTGAGGTTGACGCTTGAGCAGGTCAACCTCTCAGCTTCGGCTCTGGCGCTGTTGGACTACTGCCCCCGCTTGTTTTGCTACGTGTACCTGGAGCGGCTGATTTGGCCGGCAGCGGATGCCTTTGAGCACGAAGCGGAGCAGCAGCGGGGACGCCAGTTTCACCGCCTGGTGGAATCGTACAGCCGCGGGCTCCAGGTGGAGCCGCGCTTGTCGGCCTTGGAGGAGACAGTACGCCAGTGGTGGCAGGTGTTCTTGGCCAGTCCCCATGCCCAGCCGCAGGGGCGGGTGTTGGCGGAACTGCCCCTCTGGCAACGGATTGAGGGGTTTAAGCTGATGGCTCGCCTGGATCGGCTGGTGATTGCGCCGGGATCCCTGCACATTGTCGATTGGAAGACGGAGCGGCAGCGCCCCCCCGACGAACAGTTGGCCCAGGACTGGCAGGTGCGCCTTTACCCGCTGTTGCTCTGCGGGGTGGCCGCTCAACTGCCCCTGGCAGGCCCTTTTGAGCCGGAGCAGGTGCAGCTTACCTTTTGGTATGTGCAGCACCCGCAGCAGCCTTTTCAGTTGCGCTACAGCGCCGCCGCCTACGAGCGGGATCTGGCCCACCTCAAAGCCACCCTAGGCCGCCTGCGGCAACTGGAGGCGCAGGCCTTTCCCGCCCTCCCCTACGGCGAACGCTGTGCCAGTTGCCTGTTTTGCGCCCGTTGCCACGGGCTCATGCCGCCAGGGATCCCTTCCCAGAACCTGACGGACTGGGTTTGGCCGGAAGCGGAGCCACTAGAGGAAACGCCTGAGGCGGAATGGCTATAGCCGCCGGGATCTCGGTGACCCCAATCGCTCTCCAAACCTGCATACTGAGTTAGAGAGTATTGCAGGGTTGCTAACTGTGGTGGCAGGAGTCATTGCCGGCACTTCCAGGGATCCCGACTGGGATGTGGAGCTCAAGGGGCTCCGCAAGCGCTTTGGCGATTTTGTGGCCCTCGACGGCATTGACTTGCAGATTCGGCGGGGCGAGTTTTTTGGCCTGTTGGGGCCTTCCGGCTGCGGCAAGACCACGCTGCTGCGCATCATCGCCGGCCTGGAGATGGCTGACGCTGGCGAGGTGGTGATCCGGGGGCGCCCGGTGGGCCATTTGCCCGCCCACAAGCGCAATGTCAACACGGTGTTTCAGAGCTATGCCCTTTTTCCCTTTATGACCGTCGAGGAAAATGTTGCCTTTGGCCTGCGCATGCGGGGGGTGCGAGGGGAGGCGCTGCGCAAGCGGGTGGCCGCCGCTTTGGAATTGGTGGAGATTGGGGATCTGGCCAAGCGCAAGCCGCAGGAGCTCTCCGGCGGGCAGCAGCAGCGGGTGGCCCTGGCCCGCGCCTTGGTCAACGAGCCGGAGGTGCTGCTGTTGGATGAGCCGCTCTCGGCTCTGGATGCCAAGTTGCGCAAGCAGCTTCAGGTGCAGTTGTGCGAGCTCCAGCGCCGCCTGGGCATGACGTTTATCTTTGTTACCCACGACCAGGAGGAGGCCTTGGTTACCAGCGACCGAGTGGCGGTGATGCGGGCTGGGCGCATTGAGCAAGTGGGCCCCATTGACGAGGTGTATGAGCGCCCGGCAACGGCCTTTGTGGCCGACTTTTTGGGGGCCAGCAACCTCATCGAAGGGATCGCCTGCGGCACCGACTGCGTCGAGACGCCCCTGGGCAAGCTCAAGGTGCCTGGGATCCAACCCACCCTGGAGCCGGTGCAGTTGGCCATCCGCCCGGAAAAGATTCAGCTTTCCCGCAGCGGCTGGGATCTGCTGCCCAACCAGGTGCCGGTGTGGGTAAAAAACCTCATCTACACCGGGGCAGAAAACCAGTACCTCTTGCAAACGGCCAGCGGCCAGCAGCTCAAGGCCCTCACCCTCAACGCCGACATCGAGGATCAGGATTTTGCCATCGGGGAGGCCCTAGTGGCTCATCTCCCTCCCAAGAACTTGGTGCACTTGCAGCCGGATCCCCGGCGACAGGAGGCTCCATGCTGAAGCGGCCAGCAGCGGCAGAGCCAGGGATCCAGCGTTTCCAGGTGCGCTCAGGGGAGCTGCTCGCCCCTTGGCAGGAGCTGCTGCGCAGCCTCATCTTTGCCGGGCCGGGGGTGCTCTGGGTGGTAACGTTTTTGGTGCTGCCGGGGCTGTTGCTGCTGGTTTGCAGCTTTCTCAGCAGCGGCCAGTTTGGCCAGGTGGGCCTGCCCCTGACGTTGGCCAACTACCTGCGCATTCTCGGCTATGGCCCCCTGGGCTGGACGCCCATCTACTGGCAGATCTTGGGCCGCAGCCTGCTGGTGGCGGCCGTCACCACCTTCTTCTGTGTGCTCCTGGCCTATCCCCTGGCTTTCTTCATTGCCGCCCACCCGCCCCGACAGCGGGATCTGTTGCTGACGCTGGTGGTGGTGCCCTTCTGGACCAACTTGGTGATCCGCACCTATGCCTGGATGGTGGTGCTGGCTCCGGAGGGGTGGCCGGCACGGCTGGCGGCCTGGCTGGGCTGGATCCCGCCCCAGACAGCTCTCTACCCCAGTTGGCTGGCGGTGTACCTGGGCATGGTCTACACCTTCTTGCCCTACATGGTCCTGCCCCTCTACACGGCCATAGAGCGCATCGACTGGCGCCTGGCAGAGGCAGCCAGGGATCTCTACGCCAACGGCTGGCAGGTTTTCCTGTGGGTGCTTTTGCCCCAGACGCTGCCGGGGCTGGCGGCGGGCCTGATCCTGGTGGCAATTCCGGCGCTGGGCATGTTTGTGGTGCCCGATTTGTTGGGGGGCAGCAAAACCTTGTTGATTGGCAATGTCATCCAGATGCAGTTTGGCGCCAGCCTGGACTACCCTTTTGGAGCGGCCCTCAGCTTTCTGGTTACCGGGCTGAGCCTGGGGCTAATCTACGCCTATAGCCGCTATGTTGGCAGCCGCGGCCTAGAAGAGCTGATCTAAGTCGCTGGCAAGGGATCCCCTCACCCCCAGCCCCTCTCCCTTAGGGAGAGGGGAGTTAGGGATCCGGGAGATGGCGGATCGCCGCTTGCTGGCAAGCTCTGGTAGGTTGAGGATACTGGCGTTGTGCGAGAGGGATCCCTTGACCCAAACTCTGCTTCCTCAGGCTTCCGCCCAGCTCAAGTCCTCTCCCCCGGCAACGTGGGATGTCATTGTCATCGGCGCTGGGATCGGCGGCCTGGTGGCGGCCACCCAGTTGGCGGCCAAGGGCTACCGGGTGTTGGTGCTGGAAAAATACCTCATCCCTGGTGGCAGCGCCGGCTACTTTGAGCGCCCGGATCCCAACGGCAAGGGGGTCTACCGCTTTGATGTCGGGGCTTCCATGATCTTTGGCCTGGGCAGGCAGGGCACCACCAACCTGCTTACCCGCGCCTTGGCTGCCGTGGGCCAGTCTTTGGACTCCATCCCCGACCCGGTGCAGATTGCCTACCACCTGCCCCAGGGGCTCAGCCCGCGCGTACACCGGAACTACGAGGAGTTTTTGCAGGAGCTAGCCAGCTATTTCCCTCAGGGAGCGGGCAGCATCCGCCGTTTTTACGACAGCTTCTGGCCTATCTTCAACAGCCTTAACGCCCTGGAGCTCCTCTCTTTGGAGGAGTGGGGCTATCTCTGGCGCTCTTTTGTCGGCAACCCCCGCGCCTGCCTGACTTTGGCCCGCTATTTGCCGGCCAATGTGGGCCAGGTGGCGCGGCGCCACCTACGCGATCCGGCGCTGCTGCGCTTTGTGGACATGGAGTGCTACTGCTGGTCGGTGGTGCCGGCAGAGCGCACGCCCATGATCAACGCCGGCATGGTGTTTTGCGACCGCCACTACGGCGGCGTCAACTACCCCAAGGGAGGGGTGGGGCAGATTGCCCAGAAGCTGGCCCAGGGGCTAGAGGCCTGCGGCGGGCAAATCCGCTACGGGGCGCCGGTGCGGCGGATTCTGGAAGAGCGCGGACGAGCAGTGGGGGTCGAGCTCTCCACAGGGGAAAAGCTCTGGGCCCGCAAGGTCATCTCCAATGCCACCCGCTGGGATACTTTTGAGCGCCTCTGGCCGGGATCCCTGCCGGCGGCGGAGCGGCGCTGGCAAAGCCGCTACCAACAGTCCCCCAGTTTCTTAAGCCTGCACTTGGGGGTGCGGGCCGAGCCTCTGGCCGGCGAGCGCTACTGCCACCACATTCTTCTAGAAGATTGGCAAGACCTGGAGGCGGAGCAGGGCACGATCTTCGTCTCCATCCCCACCCTCTTGGATCCGGAGCTGGCCCCACCAGGCCGCCACATTGTCCACGCCTTTACCCCCAGTTGGATGCAGACGTGGCAGGGCTTGAGCCCAGAGCAGTACCGGCAACAAAAACAAGCGGCAGCCCAGCGCCTTATCCGCCGTCTGGAGGCCCTCTGGCCAGAGCTGGGATCCCACATTGAACTGCAGGAAGTGGGCACCCCCCGCACCCACCGCCGCTTCTTGGGCCGCGTCGACGGCACCTACGGCCCCATCCCTCGCGGCACTCCCTGGGGCCTGCTGGGCATGCCCTTCAACCGCACCGCCATCCCCAACCTCTACTGCGTGGGGGATAGCACCTTCCCCGGCCAGGGCCTCAACGCTGTCGCTTTCTCTGGGTTTGCCTGCGCCCACCGGGTAGCGGCGGACTTTTCCTAAAGCTGTCTCCAATTTCTAGGAACCCCCCGCAGTCGTCTTGCATTGAACCCCTTCCCACTGCAAGAGCTCTTGCATGAGCGTCGGGGTGAGGCATTGAAGCGGGCAGCCTAGAGCGCCCATTTGGCAAACCAGTTCGTAGACTCGCTCGAAGAAATCCCGATGATTGGCAGACATGTTCCGCGACCGCGATTGCCAGAGCGCATCGTGTGCTTGACGGAGGAGACGGCAGAGACGCTCTACGCCTTGGGGGCTGGGGATCTCGTCGTCGGCATTTCTGGATTTACGGTGCGTCCGCCGGAGGCGCGGAAGAAGCCGAAGGTGTCCACCCTCTTGGATGCCAACATCGAACGGATTTTGGCGCTGCAGCCCGATGTTGTGCTTGCATGGTCGGATCTGCAGGCAAACATTTGCGCTGAGCTCATTCGCCAGGGGGTGGAGGTTGTCTGCTTCAACCAGCGCACGGTTGAGGGGATCCTCTCCATGATCCTGCGCCTTGGGGCACTGGTAGGGCGAGCTGCTCAGGCACGGGCATATGTGCGCTCCTTGCGGGAGGGATTGCACCGAGCTATGCAGCGTGGACAGCAACGGCGCCGCCGTCCACGGGTCTACTTCGAGGAGTGGGATAACCCCTTGATTACAGGCATCGGCTGGATCAGCGAACTCATTCGTCTGTGTGGAACTGTTTCCAATTTCTAGAGATCCCCCCGAAGGAGAAACTTGATCGATGAGGATCGGATCCCGCCAGAGTTTGAGATTTCCAATGTCCAGGGATCCCCACAAAGGGGGAACCTAGGTCAGAAAACGTTCCGGGAGTGATCTGGAGATACTCCGTTTCCAATTTCTAGGGATCCCCACGAAGGGGGAACTTCCCTAATGAATACCCAACCAGACTGTGAACGTCCGGTCCCGGGTTTCCAATTTCTAGGGATCCCCACGAAGGGGGAACTGTCTGCAGTGTTCTACGGAGTTCCCGGTAAACCAGTCATGTTTCCAATTTCTAGGGATCCCCACAAAGGGGGAACCAATGTTGTTAAGAAGATACTTAAGTTCTCTTCTGTTTAAAGTTTCCAATTTCTAGGGATCCCCACAAAGGGGGAACAATGTATGTACTCTTTGGCTCTGCTACGCCTAATCGCCAAGTTTCCAATTTCTAGGGATCCCCACAAAGGGGGAACTAGTGAGGAACATCAACGGAAAGACATTCTATTGGAACTTGTTTCCAATTTCTAGGGATCCCCACAAAGGGGGAACTTTAGTGACTGCGAAGGGGACCTGCAAGTCCTGGGAGCGTTTCCAATTTCTAGGGATCCCCACAAAGGGGGAACCAGCGAAAGAGCGGATTCGTAAGGCGAGAGCCTGCGGATTCCGGTTTCCAATTTCTAGGGATCCCCACAAAGGGGGAACAATCCCATAGCTACTAGGTGTCGTCCTAGCAGAATTGTTTCCAATTTCTAGGGATCCCCACAAAGGGGGAACCTAAATTGACCCCACTCAACACCCAGGATTTTCCTGGGGTTTCCAATTTCTAGGGATCCCCACAAAGGGGGAACTGTAAGGGCTCAGATTCTTCTGGAAGTTTAATATTCTTAATCGTTTCCAATTTCTAGGGATCCCCACAAAGGGGGAACACACTATCTATTCCGGAATAATCCGTATACCTAACGAGTGTTTCCAATTTCTAGGGATCCCCACAAAGGGGGAACCGGCGCCCAAACGCGGATCGTAACAGGCCACCCAGCGGTTTCCAATTTCTAGGGATCCCCACAAAGGGGGAACTTCACTCCGCCTGGACGATGCTCGGCGTTTGACCTGGTGTTTCCAATTTCTAGGGATCCCCACAAAGGGGGAACAAGGGATCCAGGAACAGCTAGACCAGATCCGGACGATGTTTCCAATTTCTAGGGATCCCCACAAAGGGGGAACTCTACCCCCATTAAACCCAAGCAGGGCAAGGGATGCAAGACCCATTTGCGAGGGATCCGAGAAAAAGTTGGCAAAAGGAGCTTTGGCGAGGGGGCTTTGGGGCCTGAAAGCCTTGTGGCGTAAAGCGTCGAGGGATCCGACGAAAGAATCAGCCTTTTGGGGTTTTGGTGGATCGCTCGCAGAGCTGCGGATACCGTTTTCTTGTGTTTTTGGCAACATGAGGCTCAGGGGGCGGTGAGGAGGGTTCTGACCGAGCTGAAGCGCCTATAGTGGGGGAAGTTCTCCGGCTTCCGTGGCTGTCGATGTCGGATCTCACCCTCACGGAGAAGCTTCTAGCTGGGATCCAGGCCCAGCAGGCTGGCGACCTGCGGACAGCAGAAGCCATCTACTCAGAAATTCTGGTGGAGTTTCCGGATCAAGCCGACGCTCTCCATCTCCTGGGGACAGTGGTCCACGCCAAAGGGGAGGGGGAATGGGCGGCTGCTTTGATTGCCGAGGCCATTGAGC
This sequence comes from Synechococcus sp. RC10A2, assembly GCF_047502605.1. Classification (NCBI taxonomy): domain Bacteria; kingdom Bacillati; phylum Cyanobacteriota; class Cyanophyceae; order Synechococcales; family Synechococcaceae; genus Synechococcus; species Synechococcus sp. RC10A2. The sequence continues at coordinate 8,303 of NZ_JANSHP010000016.1, read as the reverse complement.
TCAATCCCCGCGTAGCCCTTTATCATCACAACCTGGGCGTTGTCTATGAGTCTTTGGGGCAACTGGAAAAGGCTCTATCTTGCTATCGGCAGAGCCTGAGCCTCAACCCCAAGGCTTACCTTTCTGCCTTTCAAGCGGGCAAGATTCTTGTTAACCTAGGCCGCCACGAAGAGGCAATCTCCTTGCTGGGCTCCCTGTTAGAAAATCCAGATCCACTAGCAGGGATCCCTTGGGCTGAGGTGCATTTTTATCTGGGGATAGCCCATCGCGAGCAAGGGGAACACAGCGCGGCTCTGGCTCACCTGGAAAAGGCATGGACTTTGGATCCTAACTTGGTGCAAGCCCGCTGGCTTTACCACCTCTATCTGCCGGCTATCTATCAGGATGAACAGGAGCTGCACCGCTTTCGCTTGCGCTTTGTAGAACACCTGGATCGCCTCATTCAGGAGACGCCTCTAGACACCCCAGAGCAGCGGCGGCTTGCCTTTTTAGGCTCAAGTTGGGGAACGCCTCACCTTCTGCAGTACCAGGGCTACGACGACTTGGAGCTGCAGAAGAAATACGCTCAGTTGGTGCAGCGCATTGTGAAAGCCTCCTACCCCGATTGGGAGTATCTCCCCCGGCAAGCCCGGCCAGGGGATCCCATTCGCGTTGGGTTTGTCTCGGCCTCCATGCGCGCTTGCTCCTACAGCCGCCTTTCCTTGGGGTGGGTGAAGTACTTAAAGGCCAGCTCCAAGCAGCCTTTCCAGGTCTTTGCCTACCACTTGGATCCCAGAGTTGATTTCCTGACGGAGCAATATCGTCAGCATGCCGATGTCTTTCGCCACATTCCCACTGGCTTTGAAGAGGCTGCCCGCCAAATTTTGCAGGATCAGCTGGATGTTTTGGTGTATTTGGAAATTGGACTATCGCCTCTTATTCTGCAACTAGCTTCCCTGCGTCTAGCCCCAGTGCAATGCTCCACTTGGGCTCATCCCGTTACTTCGGGACTGTCGACCATTGACTACTTTCTCTCCAGCGACCTCATGGAGCCTGAAGATGGGCAGGCCCACTACAGCGAAACCTTGGTTCGACTGCCCCGCCTGGGTACCTGTTTTGAAAAGCCCGTTTTGCCTCCCCAGAGACGTTACCGCGAGGACTTTGGTCTGCCTCAAGAGGCCGTTGTCTATCTCACCTGCCAGTATTTGGGCAAGTACCTGCCGCAATACGACTACCTTTTTCCAGCTATTGCTCGGCAAGTGCCCAGGGCCCAATTGGTCTTCCTGGCCTTGCCCAATGCCGCCATTGGTCAGCGCTTCTGGCAGCGGCTTGCCTCCATCTTTTCCAGCTATGGCCTTGCGGTGGAAGACCACTGTCGAATCCTGCCCGCCTTGGACCACCAAGACTACCTGGATCTCAATCGCTGCGCTGACGTCATGCTGGACTCCTACGGCTGGTCGGGCGGGATCACCACCCTGGAAGCCATTGCTGCCGGCTTGCCGGTGGTCACCTGCCCTGGCCGGTTCCTGCGGGGCCGCCACACCTACGCCATCCTCAAAAGAATGGGCCTTGAGCTTTTAATTGCCCCAGACCTCCAGCGCTACGAAGAGCTGGCCGTACAACTGGGAACGGATCCCCAATTTCGGCAGCAAATCGCTCAGCAAATCCAAGAGCGGCGCGACTTGCTTTTTGAGGATCAAGACTGCGTGGCGGCCTTAGCTCATTTCCTGCGCCAGGCTGTCTGCCAGAAGCTGGCATGCCATACTCTCCCTATAGAAGCCTCCTAGTCCCCCACAGCAAACCCTTTGGTAGAGTAGTACGGCTACTCCAGGGATCGTGGCGGAATGGTAGACGCTACGGACTTAAAATCCGTTGTTCCTCAAGAACGTGAGGGTTCGAGTCCCTCCGATCCCATTACTGCAGCCCTGTTTGCTCTAGCAAGGCAAGTAGAGCCGGAACCGGCACCCAGGCATCCTCCCGATCCAGCTCTGGGCTAGCCAGCAGGGCCACCAGGGCAGGGTCGCAGGTTGGGGCCACTAGGGGAAAGTAGTTTAGCCCCACCACCTGGGCAAGGCTCCAGAAGTAGGGGAGCACGGCATTGCTGGGGAAGATCTCGATGGCAACCGTGCCAGGCTGACAAAAGGCAAGGTTGGTCAGGCCCGCCCCGTGGATCCCCATGACTGCCTCTGCTTTTTGCATCAAGGCTATCTGTTCGGCTAGGGAAAGGGCTTCCAGTTGCACAGGCACAAAGCCCCAGGGGCGCAAGGCCTCCAGCACCTCCGCCTCGTTGATGACCCGCCGCCAGCGAGCAGCACGACGGCTAATGTAAACCCGCCGCGGCAACAAGGGATCCGCCGCCTGCCCCAGAGGAACCAGTCGCTGCAGCACCTTCCAGCCCCTGGGGGTTAGACACCCCACCGGCCCAGCCAGCGAGGGCACAATGAGGTTCTGCGCTTGCAGATGGGATCCCCCCACCTGCTCGAAGCTTAGAAGGCGTTCTGTGGGGATCCCCAGGGCAGCTAAGCTCTGCACCTGGAAGGGCTTGCCCTGGTAGCCATGGATCAAGATGGGAAGGTCTTTTTCGAGGAAGCCGGCGCGGCGTAGGAGCTCGAGGGCGGGCAGGATGTCCACCATCCAATGGAAGTAGTTGACCGCCCCCAAGGGTAAGAGGGCAGCAGAGCCCTCCAGCGGAATTGGCGGCGGCAGGTGAGGCAAGTCCCAAATGGGGTGGTGTTCCAGGTGCTCCGACTTCCAGTCCCAGTCGAGAAACTCCGGCGGTGGCAAGCCGGGGGAGACATCGGCCAGCAACTCCCTCCTACGGGTAAGCACGGCGCTGGCAAAGCTGGCGTAGAGGTGGCGGGGATAGTGGCCCACGTGCACGGATCCCTGCGGGATCTGGGCCACAAAGGTCTCGGCCAGCGGGATCCGCTGTGAGCGCAGCTTTTGCCCAATGGCAGGGTCAGCCGTCGGAGGGGCTTGCCGGTAGAGAACCCCTTCTGGATCCAACACCCGGTAGCTGCCCTCGCCCGTGGCCTGGTGCCACTGCCGGGTGGTGAGGTAGCCCTGGCTGGGCACTGGCAGGGGGTTGCCAGCACTGGGCGGTGGGCTCTGGCAGGCTGGGGAAGGAAGGGTTGCCTGCGCAGGGAGCCAGCGCTGCTGCCAGGCGCGGTACCGCTCCTGCCAAAGGCTGCCAGGGGATCCCTGCAGGGCCTGCTCCAGCTCCAGCCGCAGCCGACTGTCTCTGCCGCTGCCCTCACACCAGGCCTGTAGCCACTCCCGCTCCGCCGCCAGCGCCTGCCGGAACTTCTCCCAAGCCCCCTGCGGGTCATTCCGCCGCACCTGAGCCTCTACCCAGTAGCTGTAGAGCTCTGCTGTCTGGGTGCCCCGCGCCGCTGCCTCCTGAAAGCAGGCCACCGCCTGCTCCAGCTCCCCCAGATCCAGCCAAGCCAGGCCCATCTGCACCCAGGGATCCCCCCACTCTGGCCTTAGCCGCGCTGCCTCCTGGAGAGGGGAGAGGGCCTCCCGCAACCGGCCCAGCTTGAGCAGGGCCAGGCCCCAGCGCCAAAAGCTCTCCGTGGCCGTTGGATCCCAGCGGCAGGCCTCTTCAAACCACTCTGCTGCTTCTAGCCACAGTCGGCTGCGCTCCTGGACTAGGCCAAGGCGATGGGCCGCCAACGCCGCCTCTGGGGCAGCGCCACTTTCTAGCAACTGCCGATACAAAGCCGCCGCCTGCGGCCACTGCCCCCTTTCCCACAGCCCCTCCGCCAGCTCCTGCAGCCCTTTTGCCCAGCAGCGGGTAGCCTCAGCTTCGGCCCCTAGGAGGGCCAGACCCTCCTGCCAAGTGAGCTGCGCCTCTAGCTCCCGCCCCAGGAGTAGGTAGGCAGATCCCAGCCACCAATACAGCAGGGGCTCTTGGGATCCCTGCTCAAGCTGCCGCTGCAAACTTTGAGCAACAGAGCCGTAGCATCCCTGTTCCCAGTCTGCCCGCAGAGAGTCGGGAAGGTGCAAAGAAGGGTCAGAGGCCATGGTTTTTGACGAGAAGGCAACTGAGAATGAGTGTTACAAACTGCAACAACCTCCCCCCTCTGGTCGCATCCCCCTAGTATTCTAGGCTTGGCTTCCCCCTCAGGGACGCGGCGTCCATTCCTCCCCAACTCTGAGAGGGATGGGGGCCGGTTTAGCTAAGTCCATGGGTCAGCCCCTTTCCCGGGGCATCCTCCCTGAGCCTTGTCGGCAGTTTTTCGATAAACGGAGTTTAAGAGAGCGATGGGTATCAACGCATCTGGCGGCGCAGTCGTCTCCAGCCCCCGTCTTTACCAAACCGTGCCCCTCTCCACCATCTCCCAGGCAGAACAGCAGGATCGCTACCTCTCGCGCACCGAGCTGGATCGCCTTGACGACTTTTTCTCCAGCGGTCTGAAGCGGCTGCAGATTGCCGAGGTCATCGCCGCCAACTCCGAAATCATTGTCAGCCGGGCCGCCAACCGCATCTTCACCGGCGGCTCCCCCATGGCCTACCTGGAGCGGCCAGAAGTCACTCAAGACGAGAAAGAAGCCTTCAAGCTGGGTACTGCCTTCTACGTGGAATCCACCGGCGGATTCATTGAGGCCATCCGCAACATCTTTAGCGCCAGCGGCGTGGAGATCCCGCCCAACTTCCGCCCCATCAACATCTCCCGCTACGGGGCTGCCAACATGCGCAAGTCCCTGCGGGATCTAAGCTGGTTCCTGCGCTATGTCACCTACGCCCTGGTGGCCGGGGATCCCAACATCCTTGTGGTTAACACCCGGGGCCTGCGGGAGATCATCGAAAACGCCTGCTCTGCCGAGGCCACCATTGTCGCCATCCAAGAGATGAAGCGGGCCTCAGCCAGCTACTTCCGCAAAGATGGCGAGGCGGTGGCCATCATCAACCAGTATTTCGACGTGCTCTTGAGCGAGTTCATTGCCCCTGCTCCCTCCGACAAGCTGCGGCAGCGCAACGCCAGCACCGCCGATGGCCTGCCCTTGCAAGGGCTACAGCTACCCCAGGTTTACAACTTGGCCGCAGAAAAGGTTCCCGTCTTTGCCATGAAGCCGGGGCTTTCCAATGCTGAGAAAGAAGAGGTCATCAAAGCCGCCTACCGGCAGGTGTTCGAGCGGGATATCCGCCGTGCCTATGGCCTTAAGCTGGCCGACCTGGAGTCGAAGGTCAAAAACGGCGAGATCTCCATGAAGGAGTTTATCCGCCGCCTGGGCAAATCCGAACTCTACCGCAAGCAGTTCTACGAGCCCTACATCAACAGCCGCGTTGTGGAGCTGGCCTTCCGCCACTTCCTGGGACGGGCACCAGAGACCCGTGAAGAGGTGCAGACCTACTTCTCCATCGTCTCCAGCAAGGGCCTGGCCGGCTTGGTGGATGCGCTGGTGGACAGCCGCGAGTACGGCGACTACTTCGGCGAGGAGACGGTGCCCTACCTGCGCAAGCTGGGGGTGGAAGCCCAGACCAGCGCCAACTGGGGGCCCAAGTTTGACCTCTACAACTACGCGGCTCCTCGCCGCAAGGTGCCCCAATTCATTACCCTCTTTGCCCGCTACAACCGCCCCCTGCCGGATCAGCACGCCTACGGTGTCGGCAACGACCCGCTGGAGATCCAATTTGGCGCCATCTTCCCCAAAGAAACCCGCTCCCTCAACGCCAGCCCCGCCCCCTTCAACAAGGATGTCAAGCGCATCCTCATCCGGCGCGGCTTTGCTCTTACCAACGCTCGCACCAACCCCAAGGCGGTCGGGGATCCCGGCAGCCTTGGCCCCAAAGTCTTCAAGCTTACCCAAACCCCTGGCGATCGCAGCCGGCGTTTGGGGGTGCGGGCCGGGGTTGTTGGCAGCGAAGTCTCGACCCAGGCGGTGATCCGCGCCTGCTACCAGCAGGTGTACGGCTATGTGCCCTATGAAGGCCAACGGCTAACCCGCTGGGAGATCAAGCTGGAGTCGGGCGAGATTACCGTCAAAGAGTTTGTCCGCCAGTTGGCCAAGTCAGATCTGTTCCGCAACAAGTACTGGTCTAGTCTCTATGTCTGCAAGGCCATCGAGTTCATCCACCGCAAGCTGCTGGGCCGGCCCACCTACGGCCGGCAGGAGATGAACCGGCTGTTTGACATCGCCTCCAAGCAGGGCTTCTACGCCGTGGTGGACGCCATCCTCGACAGCGAGGAGTACCAGCAGGTCTTCGGGGAAGACGTCGTGCCCTACGAGCGCTACCTCACCCCTGCCGGTCTAGCGCGGCGGCGCATGCGCCCCGGATCCAGCGACATGGCCGTGGTCACCAGGCCCATCCGCACCGACGACGATATCCCCCTCTTTGTCAAGCTGGGCCAGCCCCAGGACAAGCCCTCCGGCGAGCTGGAAATCCGGCGGCGAGTCCAGCAAGGGGTGCCTAGGATTCGTCAAGAGATCCCTGTCTTCAAGCTCACCAGCTTGGCCAACAAAGCCGAGGTCAACAACCTCATCCGCGCCGCCTACCGGCAGATCTTCGAGCGCGACATGGACATCTACAACATCAGCGCCGAGCTCAGCTCTGCCGAGTCCAAGCTGCGCAATGGCGAGATCACCGTCAAGGAGTTCGTCGAGGCGCTGGGGTGCTCGGAACTGTACCGCTCCGAGTTCTACGCTCCCTATCCCAATACCAAGGTGATCGAGCTGGGCACCAAGCACTTCCTGGGCCGCGCACCCCTAAACCAGCAGGAGATCCGCAAGTACAACCAGATCTTGGCCACCCAGGGGTTGAAGGCCTTCGTGCGCGCCCTGCTCAACACCCAGGAGTATCGCGATCTCTTCGGCGAGGACACGGTGCCCTACCGCCGCTTCCCCACCTTGCCGGCGGCCAACTTCCCCAACACCCAAGAGCTGTATGGCCGCCTCACCAAGCAAAACAAGGAGCTCGTGGTGCCCAGTTTCAGACCTGTTGGCAGCAACGATCGCAGCTAGCTCAACCCCCCTCTCCCCTGGTGGGAGAGGAAAACCATTAGCTCCACACAGGCAGAGGGGACTGGGCTGTGTAGCCTAAGTGCTGCAGGGCAGCGGGGGTAACCACCCGACCCCTTGGCGTGCGCTGCAGGTAGCCAATCTGCAGCAGGTAGGGCTCGTACACCTCCTCAATTGTCTGGGGATCTTCACCTGTCACTGCGGCCATGGTCTCCAAGCCCACGGGCCCTCCCCCAAACTGCTCCACCAGTACCGTCAGCAGCTTGCGATCCGTCCAGTCCAAACCCATGGGATCCACCTGAAACAGCTCCAGGGCAGCGGCTGCCACCTCACGGCTGATGTGGCCATCCCCCCGCACCTGGGCATAATCGCGCACTCGCTTCAGGAGGCGGTTGGCAATGCGCGGTGTGCCTCGGGATCGGCGGGCAATCTCCTCGGCTCCCGCTCGGTCAATGGAGGTGTTCAAGAGGCGAGCGCTGCGCAACACAATTTCCGCCAGTTCGTGGGGCTCATAGAAGCGCAGCCGCTGCACCTGGCCAAAGCGATCCCGCAGCGGCGAAGTCAGAGCGCCAATGCGGGTAGTGGCCCCGATGAGGGTAAAGCGCTCCAGGGGTATGGAGGTGATGCGGGCCGAGCGTCCCTTGCCAACAGTGATGTCGAGGCGAAAATCCTCCATTGCTGGATAGAGCAGCTCTTCGGTTACCTTGGGCAGGCGGTGGATCTCGTCGATAAACAGCACGTCCCCCTGCTTCAGGCGCACCAAGTAGCCGGCAATGTCACGGGGGCTCTCCAGCGCCGGGGCCGTGGTCATGTAGAAGCGGGATCCCATCTCCGCCGCCAGCACCGCGGCCACCGTGGTTTTGCCCAAGCCAGGCGGGCCGTAGAACAGCAGGTGATCCAAAGGCTCCCCGCGGGCGCGGGCCGCTGCAATAGCGATGGAGAGCACTTCCTTCAGCTCTGTCTGGCCAATGTACTCTGCCAGGGTGCGCGGGCGCAGGGATTCTTCTTGAGCTTCGCTGGGGTGAGCCTGCGGTTGCAGTAGCCCTTCCGCCCTAGCAAAAGCCAATTTCGACTCTCTTCTGCGAGCAGAACTCTTTTGCTGCCGCTGCCCGGGATCCTCAGCCCCCGCAGCCCGAGAAGAAATGATCGCCATATCCTTTACTCGCAGATGCGATAGCCCTACTCTAACTGACTGGGGGAAAGATCCTGGTGAAACCGTTTGCCATTTTGGTCTCCCACCTGGATCGGAGAGGGCGGTAGAAGAAAAAACCCCCCAGCGTCTGCCAGGGGATTCAAGAAGGACTGATCGACTAGGTCAGGAGTGGATTAGCCGCGGATGGCCGGCGCCACTTCCACCGCCG